>JAPYRR010000029.1 GCA_029936885.1 Fidelibacterota bacterium
CATGGATGAACCAGCGGAAGTGACTATGATGATTCCCACAGAAACAAAAATAGCGGTGTATTGTTTATTTTTAAAAACTGAATTAATGACCACACCCCCAATCAGGACCAAAAGATACATAATAAACCAACTGGAAATGCTGCTGCCCAATGGTACGCGACCAATCATAATAATGATGCCGGCAACGAGAAGTAACGTTGCTTCAAAATTCCGGATGCGAAAGGCACGATAAGATGCAGATGCGACAAAAAACGCAAGCAATGCAAACATGGTTGCCCCGAGCGGTGCGAACATATACGTAAAGATCCATTTAAAAAGAGTTCCATCGGCTGTTACGTGAGTTCCCCAGGCAACATCAGGGTTCCCTTTGTAAAAAAAACCGGCAATAATTGCCAAAATAAATCCACCAATAGCAAACAGGCTATATTGCCACCCTTGCTTCTTTCGGATCACTTTTTGTAATTGCATTTTAAGTAAATTAAACCCACCCAAAAAAATGGCAAAACTTGCAAGAATATCGAACCATTGCGTTGCATCATCATTCACAAAACTTTGAATATTAGGCTCATCAATAAACCAGCCAAATAAAGTTAATGAACCAATTAATGTTACAATAAAAATTGGTATATGTCTTTTCCAAAGCATAATACTCTCCCCTATTTAGCCGTTAGGAATTCTAAAATATTAAAATCAATTATTCCACCATCATGCAATGCACGAAAAATAACACCACCTAGTATAAAACAAATCACAATCACCTTGATCATATCTTGCCCTTTTATTCCCCCAATTAATTCCGGTCGTTGGGAAAGATAGGCACTGGCAGCAAAAAATTCTTCACCAATTAATGTATAATCACAAGCTGTAACGAAAAAGGGGATTTGCGCTTGGGATGCTGTTCCGGCAATCTGGATTGCACCAATGGAATTCCCCGTTTCTGCCAGGATAAGTGATTCAGCATAGAATTTGCCCATATACATACAAGCTGCTGGTTTTTCTCGTACCATAATTCCGTTAACACCAGCGGCATAGGCAAATTGCTCATCGGTAAGATAATGAACCATATCTTCATGAAACATATCTGGCCGACCTTCCATCAGATAAGATTCCTTACAAACCTCTTGAGCAGCTTTCATCACAATAGCGCGGGAGACTGGAACATTAAGGGTCGTCTCATATCTTGCAGTCATTTTAGAAACATGACCTAAAACAATAACACCTGCAACAGTTTCAACCTGATCCATGTCCATTATACCTGGAACGTATAATACGGATTTTCCCATTTCGGTGGAACGACCTACAGCTTCTTCCACGGCTTTCAATCCAGGAATATCTCTTAAAAAGATTTCTTCTCCACGTCGTGCTTTTCGAATAAAAAACAAAAGAGTGCCAGAGAAGGTCAAGATGGCTAGAAACATGACAAGCCTTTCTGTGATAAAGAACGGGTGTCCCATAAACCAATAGATAAGAAAGGAGAAAGTAATCCCCCCTGCTCCTATAAAAAAATCACGATCATTCATGATTATCTCCATTTTTGACCTTCGCATTGGTTTCTAATGCTTCGATCATTTGTAGTAATATTTCTATGTTTTCAGGTTCTTCAAAAACCTGGATTGTGCGGTAATAATTTTCGGATTGTATAAATGCATTCAAAATTGGACCCAAAAATATAAGAGCATGACTCCCTAATAACGCCAAAGGTTTTGTCATTTCGAGAAATAAGATAGCAGGCGTTACAAAACCGGAATCGTGGATTCTTTTTGCGATTTTCTCAAGGAATGCTAGATCTTGCTTTTCGAGAGATAAAGTGTCGGAATTAGGATTTTGAAACATTGTTCAGTATTTAATTTGGATTTCCAATAAAAATAGATTAGGAATTTGGATAAGGATTAGGAACTAGGATTTCCATTCCCCAACCATTCGAGTTTCTTCAATCATCTTTTTCATTCCATAATTCCCATTTATCCATTAAGTAAACAATTCATCATTTAGCATTTCCTAATTCCTCATACTTAATCTAGGCTAATCCGTCTCAACCATTTCAAGATTAGCCCGTGGAATCACCAAAATCTCTTCATCAATTTTTACTTCTGCTACACGTACCATTGTTTCTGATTCCATTTGCTGAAGTTTCGGTGGCAAACTTATCACCTCACCCATTCTACCAAAATAAGGCGCACGGATTATACGGACAAGACTCCCTTTCCCAATTCCTTTTTCTTCAGATTGATGGACAGGTGTTTTCGGGATTTCACTCTCTTTAAGTGGGATAACTATTTCGGGTCTAATTACACCGGCACGAATCTGGGTTGCACCATTAATAGAAACGAATTTACCGTCATGTTCTTTCAATAAATCAAATGTCCTCGACCCCATGCGGATATTTCCATATCCTTCAGTTAAAACGAGAGATGTAACGAGATCTTCCGAACCTGTAATTGCAACCCCCAAGGTATACCCTAATATTTCTTCGAGGTCATAATAATTAAATCCACCCACAACAACACCTGCCACGCCCAAGGATAAGGCTTTTTTATAGGTTTCAAGGCTAATGAAGGATCCGCCAACAACAATTTTTCCCCTATGAGACTCATTGAGTAAATCACCGGTCAATTCATGTTCACGATCTGTTACAAGGATTTCCATATCACCACGGCTTTCGCCACCAATTCCAAAAATACCTTGAATAAATGCCGCATTAGCTTCAATTATCACACCTTCTTCAGGAATAATCTCCTTAACCGTTCCAGTCATATATGCATCAACTTCCACAGGTACGGGTGCATCTCTCATTGTAATTTTACCTGTTACACCCGAAATAGATTCGACGGTGCCATCTATGGGTGATTTTACATCTAACTTGAAATATCCAAAAAAACCTTCAGTCTGAGCAATCATTTGTCCTTTTGTAACTGTGTCTCCTTCACTAACTAACATTACATCCAGAACGTCATTAGGCCCAATATTGAGAAGATTAGCCACTTTTACCATTTGGACATTTCCTGGTAAATCAGTTGTAGCAACGATGTCATTTGGTTCCAATTGATCCCCTACCCGTTTTGTAACTTGACCTTTAATAGGTAATCGACGATTCTTAGTAACTTTAGCATGATGTAATACTTTAAGTCCGGGTGTATATGCGTGTGCCATTATTTAGATTAGGAGTTTAGATTTAAAATTATTTTTAATATTATTGGATTAGGATTTTGGATTGACATTAAGAGTTTGGATGGGCTTATTCATATTTGAATCTCCCTTGTTAATTCAACATGAACACAGTTGATAGTCCCCACATTTCAATCCCATTTTCATTTATCATTTCTTAATTCCGAGTAGGATATTCATTCACAGCTTCCGACCAAGCTTTTAGAGAAGATAACCGACTTTCAGAATCTGTGGGTATTGTAATTGGTCGATCACGTCCATCTAATATTAATCCAACCACTCCGCCATAAACAGTTGTTTCGATGGATTCACCTTTACCGGCGCCAATATCCATTTTTTTGTCTGGAGTTAATTTGGCCTGAATCGGCTCATACGGTGCTTCAATTCGAAAGAGTTCATCTTTTTTCAATTCATGTTTCACCGTTGAACCATCAGGCATAGAAAATTCAGCTGTAAGAATTATAGCACCCTCTTTCGCTTTTCCCACCGGTGTTATGCACGCTCCAAGTCGAATCAAGCAATCCTTATGGAATACTTCCAAAGCTGCTTTTCGGGCTTCTTCGGCTAAATCTTCTTTTTCTATATTTGCTAAAACGCCAAGTTGTGGCATCATAAAAATGGAATCAACAGCCAGTTGGGTAATCCCTTCCGGCATGAAAGAGTCTATCAACATTCGGGCAGATTGTTCGCGTCTTGGTGCATGACTCAATACGCCACCAGAACCAACGAGTAAATCCAAATCCATCATATTCACTAGTGATTCACCTGAGCTTGATTGATCAAATGCATCAGAGATGGTTCGCACTTTTTGAACTCCCTTTAGACTCGTGGCAAATTCCTTATGCTGTATAAAAGAAAGCCTTAAAGCTTCTCGGGCAATTGCTTGTTCAATAAATAATTCTTCCAAAGATTGAGGAACGGTTGTGGGGCGAATCATTTTATTTCCAATACGATTCGTTAATTCTTTCCGGTCAATATCAAAGGGAACCCAGCGGAGTACATTATCTAAGCCCGATTCTGCCAATACGTTACAAATGGAATAACTCATTCCCAGATTTGCACTCACGGTTCGATTGAATTTTCCCTGAAATACGGAAAATATATCTGTAGTTGCGCCACCAATATCTACGCCTACAACAGTAATATTCTCTTTTTTGGCTATCATTTCAATTAAAGACCCAACTGCACCCGGCGTTGGCATGATTGGCGCATCTGTCCAAGACATTAATTTTTTATAACCTGGGGCTTGTTGCATTACGTGTTCCATAAAAAGGTCGTGAATCTTATCCCTTGATGGTTCCAGGTTTTCTCTTTCAAGGACAGGACGAATATTTTCTGTGATGTCCAAATCGACCATATCACCCAAAGTGTCACGGATTTGATCTTGCGCGTTTTTGTTTCCTGCGTAGATCACAGGCAATTTATAATTTTGTCCCAATCGCGGTTGCGGGTTTGCCGCATGAAGAATTTCCGCTAGTTCCACCACATGAGAAACGGTTCCACCATCAATACCACCCGATAAAAGAATCATATCAGGACGAAGATCACGAATCCGTTTAATTTTTTCATGAGGCAAACGTCCATCATTGGAAGCCATCACATCCATCACGATGGAGCCGGCTCCCAAGGCTGCACGTTCTGCACTTTCGCCGGACATGGATTTTACCACACCGGCCACCATCATTTGGAGACCGCCACCGGCAGAACTGGTTGAAATATAAATATCAACACCTTCATCTCCATTTTGAGGCGACATAATATCATCACCTTCCAAAATCTTTCGACCGGCAAGTTCTTCAATTTCCATGACGGCATTCAACACACCACGGGTTACATCTTCGAAAGGTGCTTCAACAGTAGTAGGCGCTTCACCTCTGTGAGTTAAACGGTATTCGCCGTCAATTTTTTGTATAAGGATTGCTTTGGTTGTGGTTGAACCACAATCCGTTGCTAAGATTGATCTAAGTTCCATTAGGCGTTATATATATTAAAATTCCATTAAAAAATGGATGTAAAGATAAGTAAGTGGCGTAGCGAATATCAAGGAATCAAACCGATCTAGAACCCCACCATGGCCTTGTAAAAGAGTTCCACTATCTTTTACGCCAGCATCCCGTTTTAAAAGAGACTCAGTAAAGTCACCTATTTGCCCAAAACCGCCTGCAATGATACCCAAGATGATACCATCTGAAATACTAAAATAATTTCCTAGCCATCCTTGGTTTTGAAATAAAATAAAAATTATCATTGATGCAATCAGGCCAGAAATAGATCCAATCCAAGACTTATTAGGACTAACTCTAGGAAATATTTTCTTTTTACCAAATTTTGTGCCAAAAATAAAAGCAGCTGAGTCGCATGCCCAAACAGATAGAACTAAGGTGAGCGTTAACTGGGTTCCGACTCTTGAATCAAACTGCCTAATTTCTATAGCCGTACCAAGAAGTAAAGAAACAAATAAAATCCCAGACAATGTGTAAGCTATGTTCATTCCTGAATTTTTATTATTAGAAAAAAGTTCGCATATGAGAGTTATTAAAATCAAAAAGATAATAAAACCAATTATTTGATTAGGTGATATAATAGGTTGTGTATGAAAATAATAACTAATTAATACAGAGCTTATTAATCCTACCCCCAAAATAGGTTTGGCTCCTTTCTTTTCTGCCATTGCATAAAACTCACCCATTGCAATTAACATGGTAATCAGGATAAATGCACTGTAATAGGCACCGCCAACCCATATTAATAATAACCATCCGGGTATCCCAATAGCATTGACAAGATTTCTTCCTTTAAACATAATGATTGAATTTCCTTATTTTAAACAAGAACATCGATCAATCCTTGTTCAACAGTTACGTGGATAGGGGTACTCCCAATCATTTCTCCGTCGATATTAAGAAGGTTGTCTTCTTGAGGGATTATTGAAAATTGGCTCACTTGTCTATACTCCACTAAAGGGTCTCCTACATGCGCACCACTGAATAATTTTGGGAAAAGCAGTAATAGCTTTAATCGGCTCGCTTTCTTTGCAATAATTAAATCAATTAAACCATCATTCAATTGTGCCATGGGAGCCATCTTCATCCCTTTTCCGGTATGGATGGTATTACACCCAAGAATGAAACCAAAGTCACCGACAACAATATTGTTATCTACGATTAGTTTTGCCAAACGCTGCTTCCCCTTCATGACTTCAATGATTGATGCAACATTATATCTTTGTTCACCAAGCCATCGCATTTTCTCGGCTAAAATATTGATATCGGTTGGCATACCCCACCCTACAATATTAAATCCATATATAATTTCTCCATTGGCATCTACTTTTGCAATGTCAATAGGACGAAGCCGACCCGTCAAAATTCGCTTAACAGCATTTTCCGGATCGAGACAATCTAAGTCATGCATAAATGAGTTTCCAGTTCCACCCGTGACTAAACCAATGGGCAATTTTTTTCCATCATTTCGTTTTAACATACCATTAATAACTTCATGCATTGTCCCATCTCCGCCTATGGCACAAAATCCATCATATCCGGTATAATCTAACTCATTTGCATAATCACGGGCATGGCCAGCATATTCCGTCTCTAGAATAGTAAGCTCAGCACCCCCTACTTCAAATATTGGTTGAACTTTATTTAAAATTTTGATTCCTTTTTTTAACCCACCATGAGGATTAACGACCAAATAAAATTTCTTCATTTTGTACTCGTTTTATGTTGCATGTATTTACCATCTCCCCATTCAATCACTTCAATTTTAACTTTAGTTGTCCCGTCATTGACAAACCCTAGTTTTTTAGCAGCGCCATATGAGCAATCTAAAATTCTTCCTTTCACATAAGGCCCACGATCATTAATCCTAAGAATGAGTGATTTATCATTCGATAAATTTGTGACTCTACATATTGTGTTAAGAGGCATAGTTTTATGCGCTGCAGTTAACCCATACATATCATACACTTCTCCATTCGCCGTTAGTTTTCCGTGAAAATCTTCTGCATAAAATGAACTTATCCCTTTTATGACTTTTCTTTGTCTACCATTATTTTTAGTATTTTTGTATGATTTTGATTTTTTGGACCTATTGAATTTAGGGTTGCCAGTTGTATAACGAGGGGAACTTGCGCATCCCTGAAAAAGGGCAATTATTAAAATAAAGATGATGTAATTATTATTCATTTATTTGTCGAATTGCTTCATAAAGAACTATACCAACGCTTGTGGCAAGATTTAAACTTCTAATATGAGAATTTTTCATGGGAATGGTGCAAGTTTGATTCCAATTATTTTTTAAAAATGGTTCATTTATTCCACTGGTTTCACTCCCAAATACTAAATAGTCATTTTTATTAAATTGCCTAGATGTATAAAGAGTGGAAGATTTAGTGGTCAATAAATGAAAAGATTCATTTTTCACTAGATTTTCGCAATATTCATCAAGGTTCGGGAAGTAATTCCAATCAATGTGATCCCAATAATCAAGGCCAGCTCTTTTTAGTGTTCTATCTGATAGCTCAAAACCCAACTTTCCCACAATATGAAGCCTAGTATTGGTTGCACCGCATAAACGTCCTGTTGACCCAGTATTAGGTGGTATTTGAGGTTCCAGTAAAACGATCGTAAACATCAGAGATACTTGTTTATTTTTGGGATGCAATAAGGATCAAAAACAAGTGCTGTAGCCATTCCATATAAGGTTGCTCCAGCTTTTTTTAATGTACGAATATGATGAATATTTGATATCCCACCGGTTGCAATAATCGGAATTTCATAATTTGAAAATAATTTTACCATTTCTAGGGTTCTATCAAAAATAGGCGTGCCAGAGAGTCCACCTTTTGGCTTAGAAAATTGACTGGGTTTAAGACCAACCTGCAAGGGTGTTTTAAATTGAGTATTCCCAGCATTTATAAATACCCTATTCATTCCCTGACATATTTCTCCAATTTGGTTCAACAATTCATCAGAACTGTCTGGGGACACTTTTACGCACATAGGCACATTTATTATTGCTCTAACCTGAGTGAGTAGCCTTTCTAATTCTAAGGGATCATCTCCAAGAGTTCTACCGTTTTCTGTATTTGGACAGCTAATATTCAGTTCAAAATAGTAAGAGCGGGTTAATCCGGTTAGAGATTTGTTTATACCCTTAATGTTTTCAAAGTATTCTTGTATGGTATTCCCACCTATACTTATTCCTAAGGGTCTATCATAATCCCACAGCTTACTGTGTGGAATTTGGCTTGAGAATAATTGAACACCTTGACCGGGCAATCCCATAGAATTAAACAACCCCTTATCTCCATTTAAAGATATATCCTGAATGCGTGGTTTATCATTACCAAGTCTAGCATCCTTCGTAATTGTTTTGAATGTTATACTTCCTAGCCCCATCCGAAGCCATAGGTCTAAAACATCCGTTTCTGATTTAAAAGATGCCCCAATAAGAGGAGACGAAAATTTTAATTCAAAAATATCAACTGTGTTACCCGCTGGTATTTTAAAATTATAAATGGGTGCGCCAACACCCGTAATAGCAGATAATATAATATCACCAAATTTGATAGCAGGTTCTAGATCACGAGGCTTAAAAAATATAGCCTGATAAAAATAAAGAATTTTAGTTACAATAAATCGCGTTGTACGATAACAAAATGAAAGTAGACTGGCCCTCAATTTTCATCCTGAAGTATAGTACTATCAATAGGTGTCTCGTTCATACTAGATAATACAAACTGAAGTGTTTGAATCCGTTCGTTGGCAGGACTGAATTGAATAGAATTAGGGTGATGATCAATAATCCAATTATAATATTTTAGTGCACTATCCAATTGAGTTGAGTTGTCATAATGATAACCAATTGTATAAGCAGCTGAAATTGCCATTTCATCTTTTTCATCTAATTGTATCACTTCTTTAAAAAGTGTGATTGCCTTTTCCGGGTGAAGTGAAATTTGCAATTCTGCTTCAGCATATATTTTTCCCTGCTCCTTCAATTCTACTAGGACTCCAGAAGAAATGTAAGAAGAATATTCTGAATTCGGATAGGCATCAAGAAGAGAATTCCTTGTATTTTCTGCGCTCAGAGAGTCTCCCATACTTTCATACATAAAAGCTAATGTGAAAATTGATTTTGGATGAAAAGGAGAATCTGGATATTCTGATATAATTTTGTTTAAGAGCTCAATCCCTTGGGGAATTCTATTAAAATTAAATGCTTCTAAATCTGCCAATTGATAATACAATTCAGGTATAGATCGATGAGGAACCATAATAGAAACGCTTTTATTTATCAAGTCGGGTTCAACTAACTCCGCTAATACTGTTGAATCTTTTTCATCTATGTTTTCATTAATTGTTGAATCTAGCTCACTTGTATTTACTAAAATTGCAGTATCAATATCTACAATTGCTAGATGTTGTTCTAAATCTTTTTCTGTCCCCAGATAAATATCTATGGCTTTACTACGCGTCTTCGCCATGGGAGAGAACAATGATTTACTGGATTCCTTACTAACCTGGTCAAAATATTCTTTCGATTTCTTCAGATCCCATTTTTCTGATATATAGACCTGTCCAAGTAAATAATATGCTTCTGCAGAAACAAGAGTTCGTTGATAATCACTTACAATGGATTCCAAACGTGTTTCAATTTCAGTTACATTTCCTTGAACTTTATATAACTGAACGAGTTCTAGCTCTAAATTACCAGCAATCCCATTAAATTTATCATCTGTCAGCATCCCTTTGATTTTTCGAGTAGCCGATCGGTATTGTTCTCTTACACGTAGAATTTTCAAAATTTGGAGATGAGCCAATTCGATTTTTTCTTTAGATAGTGAATTGGCAATTACATTTTCATACGCTTCTTGAGCTAAATCAAATCTTTCTTTATTAAAAGCCATTTCTGCTAATCGACCATAAATAACGCCCTTTTGTGCACGATCTTTTGATAATCTAGCACCTGCTTCTAAATGAGAAAGTGCCGTTTCATAATTTTTGAGTTCATTTGAAATTTCTGCAAGAGACAAATGGCATTTAGATTGAATATCCTTTGAAGTCGACTCTTCTAGGAGAATTGTCAATTCATTAATTCCTGTTTGGGAGTTTCCTTTTTTCCATTTACAAATGGCTTGCCAATAATTTGCTTCTTCAGATTGAGTGTCAGTTCCCTCATCCACTACTATCTTTAAATTGTCTAAAGCAAGGTCATAATCTTGACGGTAAAACCATGATTTTGACATCAGTAAAATTGCATCTATTCTATATCTGGATTCTGGATAGTCCTTTAAGACTTTTTGACATTTTTGAATGGTTTTACCATACTTGTCAATTGCCGAAATGGGTACTGATTTCCCTTCTTTTTGAAGCCGTAATTTTTCTGCTTCTTCATAATAAACTTGAGCATTATAAAAAGTATTAAAGTAGGCGCACCCATTTACAAGAAAGAATGCTAAAGGAAATAGTACGAAAAAAGATTGTAATGTGGATTTCATTAAGCGCTGAATTTACTTACTTGTTTTCGTGTGAAGAAAAAAATAATTTGGGGTATATGCAATCCTTTAATATTTTACATATCATTGCAATATTCACATTTTCTCAAGTTTTTGGGCAAACGAATAAAGAACTTGAAAATTTTGGATTTATTGAAATAAAAACAGACAGCATGAATGTACCGTTATTTATCGATGGGGTCTATATAGGGAATCATCCGTTGGGCTCACCTGTGCCTGTTATTCCAGGATTCCATGAAGTCAGTTATGTTCCACCGGATATTCAAAGGAAAAAAATAAAGGAAAATTTGTCTGAAGGAATTAAACGGGTATATGTTGCAAAAAATGACACCCTGAATGTTTTTCTATTTTATGATCATTACCTGGCACAGTTAAAAACGATTGAAAAACAACTTTTTATTCAAAATTGGATTGGCATTTCTTTAATAGGCGTTCTTGTATATATCATGCTTTCTCTTTTCTAATTCACGTATTTATTCCTTTCATTATTCTTTGTAATATATAGCCATGCAAGAACATCATACTTTTGAAAATGGGCTGAAATATCGCCCGAATTATAAATGGCCAGAATCTGGAACGGAACGAGACTGTCCACGTTGTAATGAGTACTTAGAGATTATTGAAAATGTTAAAACATATTTTGGGAAACCATGGTGGTGTGCACCTTGCCAATGGCAATTTTCTGAAGAAGATCTGGATAAGATCGAAACGAAATCTAAAGCTAAATAAGGCTTATGCCCTTGGCATATGGTCTATTTGATCCCGAACATCATCTAGTACCCATTCAACAACTTTTATATCATCCAAATATCCATAATTGGGAATAATGTCAGGAATTTCATCATTTTCATCAATAAAATATGTGAGAGCAAAAAGAATCTTTTTTACCATATTAGTTGGTAAATCCGGATATAGCTCAAGAATTCCAATGAGTTTTGCGATATCATCTATTAAGATAATTTCAACTGAATTTAAATTTCCTTTTTTTATCATAGATTCAATCTTTGGGCCCAAAATTTTCGAAATCATATTCTTTCGATTTATATCAACTTTTTTAATCTTTTCAAGATAATCTAATTTATCTTCTGAAGTTAATTGTAATAATTTAGGATTCGTCATGGGAGAAAATTCCAAAAATACAAGTGGAAATACAACAGCAATCGAGATTGAAATGAGATCCCGGCTTGAAAATGCCATGGCATTAACTCATTTCGAAGTAAAGGATTTTACGGGACGGCACCTTAACCATAAACAACATGATGGCGGTTTTCATCTCGAAGCAATCATTGTCTCATTTGATTTTGAAGGGGATAATTTGGTGCAACGACACCGAAAAGTTTATGAAGCCATGGGTGAACTCATGAAACACGAAATTCACGCTTTGAGCATGAAAACACATACACCGGCAGAATGGGAGCAAAAATAATGGGATGGTTTAGCAGTAAAAAGAAAGAACCAGGATTCAACGTTCCAGCGAATATGTCTCCTATTGAAGCTGTAACCCATTTATGCGCTGCAATTCAATTAGCGGATGGTCAAGCGGATTTTGAAGAAAGAGAATCCTGGATGGGAGCCATAACGGAACTATTCCCGGAATTCTCTGAAGAACGGGCGGATCGATTTCTGAATGAAGCAAACCAGGCATTGGGACAAAAATCAGGTCCTGAAAAAATGAATTATATTATTGATGTGCTGAACCGAATCAAAACATTGCTAAGTCCGGAGCAGCTCCAAATCCTTGGACCCAAGATCGCTGAATTGATTGAAGCGGATGGTATTGTTATGACAGCAGAAATGGAAATCGCAAAACTAGTAGAATCCCAGTTGGGTATTTCGATTTCTGTTAATGAAGATTTGTAAGAATATATTAATTAGAATTTATTAATCTCATTTTAAAAGAATCATTTTTCGGGATTCGGAGAAATCCCCTGTTTTTATCTTTATAAAATAAATTCCTGACGGCACTTTGTTCCCCATTTCATTCGTACCGTCCCATTGTAAAGAATGCTTCCCATTGGATTGAATAGTATTCACGAGGGTTTTTACAAAATTCCCGGATACATCAAATACAGATAGATCAACAAATGATTCCAAACTAATTGAATATTCTATTCTTGTGATTGGATTAAATGGATTCGGATAATTCTGAAGAAGTGAATATTGTTCAGGGCTGATTGGTGTTTCTATTCCCAGAGGAGGATTGTGCTCCAAAACGAGTAATCCTGACTGCAGATCAGATGCAATGAGCTTTCCGGACTCCAAGTATGGATAAACTGCCCAACAGCCTTTATAACCGTATTCGTTCGTGAGATATGTATCATAATAAGCGATTTCGACGGGATTTGTAGGATCCGCCAGATCCACGATCCGCACACCTTCAGTATAGTGCCCCACATAGAGAAGGTTATCCTTTACATATGAGTTATGAACCGTTGCGTCCTCGTCAACAATAATCTCTGCCACCATGGTAATATTATCCAAATCCTGGATATCAAATATTCTGTTCCAGGGTCCATTACCAATTTCATCTCCCACAATGAGGTAATTCCCATCCTCTGTCGTCCAACAATTATGTACACCGGATCCGTCATAATTCACATTCACCAGCAATTGGATCTGGGAGAAATTTGAAACATCAATAATATCTAATCCTTCACCATAAATGCCCGCTGCATAGGCGATTCCATCCCGAACATAAAGATCATGATAATAATTGCTTGAATACTGCCCTACTAGAGTTGGCGATTGCGGGTTAGATAAATCATAAATTTCAAAACCGTCTATATCGTGTCCGACTGCATATAGGTATTGACCATCAATATAGCAATTGTGCGCTCCACCGCCGCTGAACTCAATAGTAGAAACAACATTTGGATTTGTTGGATCAGATAGATCGATAACCTGAGCAGGGGCATGTTCTTCGATCAAGATTGCATAGTGATCATAGACTTTCACATCTTTTGCATCTGGATTGTTCCCCGTTGCAGAAACGAATCCAACTTCTACGGGCTCATTCGTAATATCAATAATACTTAGGCCTTCAGGTCGGGCACACATTAAAGCATATTCAATACCGGTATTTGCATCTGTGTATCCCCAAATATCACCATAAGATGAACGTTCATCCCACGTACCTAAAAGAGTCATATTAACTGATGTTGGGTGAGCTTTTCCCCAGATAATTTGGCTAGAATACAGGGTTTCTCCAGTTGAATTAATACCTTTGAGTTGGTAATACAGCTTCACATCATTCGGAACTCCGGTATGAACATAACTTTGCGTCATGGGTGATAATTGAGCTACAAGAATGTCTGGATCACCATCATAACTGTAATAAAGATCAAAATGGTCAATACCCCCTTCTTCAAATTCCCACTGAAGTGTTAACTGTTCATCGCCGGAGATTGAAAAAAAATCCGTTATATCTGAAAAGACAGTGGAGATGAAACATAAGCTAAATAGAATTCTAAATATTAGTTTTATTTTCATTTTATCTTTGAATTAATTTTATTTTAAAAATAACATTTTCCTGGATTCACGATGCCCTTTTGTCTGAAGCCTGATGAAATAGATTCCAGCCGGCATCGAAATCCCAAAATCATTTTTCCCATCCCAGTTTACATAAAATTTCCCTTGGGATTGAAAGAAATTTACTAAGGATTTAACTTTGCGTCCTGCCACGTCATATATGGCTAAATCAACAAAAGTGTCCCTTGCTAAAGAATATTCAATCGTTGTTGTGGAATTAAACGGATTTGGATAATTTTGTTTCAAACTAAATTGAGTAGGTAAATCATCATTGATCGACATCATAGGGCCACAGCCCACATCAAAAGCGCCCATATTATTCCCGGCAATACCGGTTCCAACACAGGGTGAATCTTCGGCTAAACTAAAATCCCAATCCCAACTGTTACAAAACAGGGGATTTTCGTTAATATTTCCGTCAAGCCAACTGATTGTTCCATTATCATTTGTTACAATCCCGTTCTGGCCGTCTTCAAGATCAGAATAATTCACCGTTACAAAATTAGGATTACTGGTACTAGAAAATTCAATTTCTGGGCCAAGATTTCCCCAAAGAATGGCGTTGGTAAATAGTGCTGAACAATTTGTCACACAAAAAACTGCTGAAGATGTGTCAGATTCAGGACTTCCGTTCGATACAAACGTTGTATTCATAAAATTAGCTTCACAATTAATTTTCAAATAAATTGCATCTCCGCCTTCATTGGCAACATTAGCTATAATTGAAGTATAGGAAATTTCAGGATCAGCATTATTACAATAAATTCCACCACCTACTCCTGATGATATGTTCCATTTGATCGTACAATTGGAAATTATTGGATTCGCATTATCCCTGAAACGCATACCGCCACCCTGCCCCGCCGTGTTTTCAATAACGGTAACATGATTGAAAACGGGTTCACCTTCATAACGTGCATAAACACCACCACCATAATCTGCTGTGTTATTTTTGATAAATATATATTCAAAAGTAGGCTCAGATGATTCAATCATAATTCCACCGCCGAATTCTGCATTGCCATTCTGGATGGTGAATCCAAAGAGAACTGCGCTGGAATCTTCCCCAGAATTCATGATAACTACACTCCCGTTTCCTCCGCCATCAATAATTGTCTGATGCATAAAAGTCTCTTCACTTCCATATATCAAGGCATAAGATCCAATCATGATATTTTTTCCAGAATAATTGATATTTTCCTGGTATGTCCCCGGTGCCACTAAAATTGTATCTCTGTTTTCAGATGCATTAATGGCATCCTGGATGGTGGCATATTGAGATGGAACCAATAATGTTTCTCCGGGTGCCTCACCCGTGATGATCTTAATAATCCATCCTGTCCAATTTCCACTAGGGTCTTTTCCATATCCCGCCAGAGTATTACCATTATTGGACACACATAGTGCTCGGGTCAAATCCCAACCAGAAATTTCGTCCATTCCAAGATCAAGTAAATATTGTTTCAAGTTTACAAATTCACCACTTTCCGGAGTATAAATACACGATTTATAAAAAACAGGCGATTCATTGAGATATTGCCCTACAACCACATCATTTTCAGAAATTGAAAAAGCAAGGCTCGTATTACTTGATGCCGAATTAGCAGGAACGCCTAAACCAAACATCCCATTTTCTTCAGTCCAAATGTACCCCTCCGTATTATTCCCAGCACTCCCGGCACAAAATCCCACAGCTTTTAATCCATCATTACTGATGGCCATCACTTCACCATAATTGTTTCCAGTTTGAAGTGACCCTAAAAAGGAGATATTTCCATCTCTATCCCATAAAACAGAATTTCGACTATTCGTTTGCGCCCAGCCGCCAATAACCTGTCCATCGCCGGAAACGGCTTGCGCTTTGGTGCTATTGCCCTGGTATTGCCCTAATTCCACAATTCCATCATCATCTGTCCAGTAAAAAGCTGATGTGCTACAATTTATCCAACCCATCCCAACACCGGTTAAACCATCCCTGCTCATATTGAGACCGTGGCTGTAAAATGCATCACAGGTATTTCCGCCTTCAATATTTCCAAGAAAAGTTGTTTCTCCATTTTCGATCAAAGCCGCTTCCCAGTTGCCATTAGCATTAGCTAATTCTGCAAAAATTCTATCATCGTCGGAAATACCCCAAAGTTCGCCAACGCCCAAAACTTGAATGCCAGTAGAATCGGACCAGTAAATAGCCTGCCCACCATAATTTGTACCCACAATGGCCGATCCGTCTCCTTTCATACGTAAGGGCGTATCCATTTCAGGAATCGAAATGATCTCGAATTCATAAGTTGGTTGACATAATACTATTGCTGACAATAGTAGATTGATAATCACAATTTTATTCATTGAATTATTTCCTGCTCCTACAATTAAGATTTAGAATAAAGATTAATGTCTTTTTCACAACTCAAATCTAACGATCCTTCTATAAAAATAGCTTTATCCATTATAACACAACATTGCAGATGTTTTGGGTTTGTCATTCATCCATTGATCGATGTGCATCTTGCTTCAAACCATATTTGCTTATGGCTTTGTTTTACTCTCTATTAATTCTAAAATTGATGTCGAAACATCCACATAAGTTTCTTGTATTAACCAGTGTCCAGCATCGATCTCGATAAAATGATAAGGTCCTTTCATAAATTTTTCTGTTAATTCGGTCCCTCTACGTCCCAATGCCATATCCTTATTGCCCCAGATCAATTGGCTGGGGGTATTGATATCGCCAAGTACAATCAAACTTTCATTGATGGACTTTGACCCAATATTGGCGCGATACCAATTTAAAGACGCTTTTAAGGCTCCTTTCCCTTTAAACACCTGCAGATAGGCATCAATTTCTTCTGCAGTACTTTTATTCCAAATATTTTTCAAATTCTTATAGTTATTAAATGAAAAATAAAATTCCGGGATAAACGGAAGTTTAAAGAATCTAAAGTACCTACTTTTCTTCTTTTGATCCTCATCCGTTTTAAGGGCATCACCAAATGCATTTGGATGAGGAACTGACATGGCTGTCCAACTAAGTACTCTATCAGGTTTTGCTGCAACCATTCCCCAACCAATGATTGCTCCCCAATCATGTCCAACCAAATGAAACTGCTTAAAACCAAGCGATTCTGCTACAGAAAAGACATCATCCATTAAATATTCAAATTTATAATCACTCACTTTTTTGGGCCTGGCTCCAGGACTGTACCCTCTTTGATCCGGCGCCACCACTCGAAATCCTTTACTGGAAAGCAAGGTCATCAATTCGCCCCACATATGGGATGTTTCAGGAAAACCATGGAGAAGAATCACACCGTCACCCTTATTGGATATGCCAGCCACACGGCAATCAAAAACTAAATCATCAATCTTTACTTCAATCATAGATGTACCTTGACCTTTTGTTTCTTGTATTGAAATGGGTGGTTTTTCTTCTCCGTAAAGAATTAGCAAACTAAGAATAATTATAAAATTTGTTTTTCTCATAGAGAATACTAAGTCACAATTTTCATTAAAGGAACAAGTATTAAGCGTCCTTACATAAGAAGGGCTCGATTAATATCTACATCAGAAAACCATGTAGATTCTCCATCCTTTGAAATGATCGTATATAAAAAATGGTATGAGTGAGAGTGGGACAATCAAAAGAAGATTAACACCCCCTTCCAAACCAAACACGCTTAAAGGCTTAAATTTCGTGAATAAAGTCAAATATAATGCAAATGAAAATCCACCAATAAGTAGGAAGCAATGGATAAAGCTTGCTTTATAGCTCGTTCCGCAGTCACTGCAATCTATCTTTTTGAAT
>JAPYRR010000117.1 GCA_029936885.1 Fidelibacterota bacterium
AATAAAATTGTAATTTCAATTTCAAAATTTATAGGAATTTTATGAAAGAATTAGGCCCCGATTTTTACAATATAACCGACCTTCTCACCGAAGAAGAATTGCTAATCCAAAAGACTGCATATGATTTTGTTCAAACTGAATTCATGCCCGTTATCAATGAGCATTATGAAAGTTCAACATTCCCCATGGATCTTGTTCCAAAGTTGGGCGAAATGGGTTTCATGGGTTCATCATTGCCAGAAGAATCCGGTGGCGCTGGCGTAAGTAATGTGGCGTATGGTTTAATTCTACACGAATTGGAACGAGGCGATTCTGGTCTGCGATCTTTTGCCAGTGTGCAGGGCGCTTTGGTCATGTATCCTATCCACGCCTATGGTTCGAATGAACAAAAAGCTAAATGGCTTCCCGGTTTGGGCGCTGGAACTTTGATTGGTTGTTTCGGACTCACCGAACCAAACTTCGGTTCGAATCCCGGTGGAATGACGACACGCTGCAAAAAAGATGGGGATGGATGGATCATCAATGGCAATAAAATGTGGATTACGAATGGTTCATTAGCCGATGTGTCTGTGGTTTGGGCAAGAGATGAAGAAGGTATCGTTCGTGGATTTTTATTAGAAAAGGGTATGTACGGATTCACATCCAGCGACATCCATGGGAAATTGAGCTTACGCGCTTCAATTACATCAGAACTTTCTATGGTGAATGTAAAAGTGTCTGATTCGGCACGGCTTCCCAACGTTGAAGGACTGAAAGGGCCGTTGGGGTGTCTCACTCAAGCGCGCTACGGCATTTCTTGGGGAATGGTTGGGTGTGCGGTGGATTGCTACAATACCGCATTGGAATATTCGAAAGAGCGGAAACAATTTTCCAAGCCTATCGGCGGATATCAACTGACACAGAAAAAATTAGCGGATATGGTGACACGAATCACCGAAGCGCAATTATTGGTTTATAGATTGGGACGATTGAAAGATGAAGGCAAAATGACTTTTCAACAAGTGTCTATGGCAAAGCGGAACAATTGTGAGTTAGCCCGAGACATTGCTAGTATTTCACGTGGCATTCTTGGGGCAAACGGAATTACAGAAGATTATCCAATTATGCGCCACATGGCCAATATTGAATCGGTCTATACTTACGAAGGCACCCACGAAATGCATACTTTGATTATTGGGCAAGCTGAAACAGGAATTGCCGCTTACGATTCGTAATTAAATTGTAAGTAAAGACGATCCGCCAACTGGCAGATTATCTCACCATTAATTTTGGTTATTTAAATAACCAAATTTGCCATACGCCAGTTGAAAAATCGCAAAAATGGCAACAGTTGACCAACCAAGGGGGCCAATCTCGCCTGACAATTGATTGAGGATACTGACCGCAGCGCCAATGCCAAACCCAATACTCATTCCTTTTGCCGCCGCCGTTTTTGCATCGGAATCAGGTGCATTGCTCAAAAACCAGGTGATGAGTGCAATTATAATATTGGCAGAGCCAAACCATCTGGCCATATTTACAGACGCTTCCATGCCATCCTGTGAGATACCATAAGGTGTCATGACTGCAATGGGTGCAATGACGAATCCAATGCCAAACAGTCCTGCCACCACCGTATTAATTTTAAATAATGTATTTAGGTTCATTTTATTCTCCTGATGGTTTAGTTCTTCTATAATGGGATAGTCCAATATAAAATATTTAAAAAAAAATAAAAACAGTATTTTGAATGGCTTGGCCGCTTACGATTCCTAATTTTTAAAAATATGTGTTCACCGCAAACTCATACTGGTTCATGAATATGTCTTTAAAAGCGGTGATATTATGTTGTTCATAGAAAACCAAAATTGCTTTTTTATACTCTACTGAATCAATGGTCCGGAAAGAAATTGGGCAATATTGATTGTGTATAAAAATCGCATTACTTATGATTCGGGCTGTTCGTTTATTTCCATCTAAAAATGGCTGGATATAGGAAACCAAGATCAGTAACAGCAGCGCTTTTTCAAAGATGTTTTCACGGCCATTCACCAGTGCACACATATCCTGCAATGCTTCTTTGATTTGAAATTGATTATCCAAAGGAATGTAATTGGTCCCTGAAATCCCCACGCGCCGTTTACGAATATTGCGATCAATATTTAGGTCCTGAACCAAAATACTGTGAATATCCTCAATCGATGAGATCGAAAGGGGTTCAACGTAGGTGGGATTTTCAACGATGAAATCAATAGCCGCCTTATGGTTTAGTAACATAGTGGCTTCATCTTTGGATTTACCCTTGGCCGTTTCTTTTTCTTTTAGCAATCGTTCGGTTTCAAGCAGGGAATAGGTATTACCTTCAATCTGGGATGATTTCCAACTCAAATCAATGGCCAGTCTTTCTAGTTCTTTTTGGTAAGCAGATTTTGAAAGGGTTGAAATATTTTTTTGGAATTGTTGATGAATGTTGTTTAAATGGTCTAATTCATCTTTATTAAAAATTTCAATATTTGCCAGTACATCTCCGATCAAATCAAAGTCAAATTTGGATTTAATTTCACGTTCATCCGTTTCTTTTTCAAAATAGGATAGAATATCCAAAGGGTTGAATAATTCATACGCCGGTGAAATCACATATTTTCGTCCACGGCCTTGCCCAATCGCTAAAATGAGATTTTCTGAAATGAGTTGAGTGAGATAACGCTTAAAAGTTGCGTAGGACACGCCCCAGTCCCTTCCGTCATGAATTTCTTTGGACGAAAGAGATGGGTTTCCCCTCACAAATTCAAGGATAAATTTTTTCTTTTGATCTAAAACCATTGTTCTGATTAATCTATTGTAGCTCAAATATAATGTAAATGGAGCTCAATATCCAATAAAAATGAGCTCTAAAATGATTAGATATGAGCTACAAAAATTACCTACGACTTTAGTCGTGGGTTAGAAAATGACAGTGAGACTATAACCGTTTTAACGGTTTATGGGAAAAATAGTTAATAGCTCATCAAACCTTCGCAAGGGTAGAAGACAGAATATTTATCATCCCCCGGTTCAATTCCACGAGACCGTCTTTTTCCATCTTTTTCAAGATTCGGGAATAGAATCTTCGACATCTAATTCTACAGGCATTCCAATTAAGTTGCAGTGTCCAAGAAGTACTGTCGTTATCAGAATTCTAAATAATATAATTTTGCTTTTGATCATAACAGCTGACTCCTAATAACT
>JAPYRR010000118.1 GCA_029936885.1 Fidelibacterota bacterium
GCACTAATAGCATTTTCGCCTAACGCTCCAAAACTCATGGCACTCATTCCCAAAGGTCCTCTTACATGCCAAGGGTTCCGACAATTTGGACCAATAACTATTGCATCTTCTGGATTCAAAGTCCACGGTGAAATTTGAACCTCTTCCAAATGTTCTTTTCTTGAAAATAATCCTTCCGTGCCCACATATCTTTTAGTTCGAATTTTTGGCTCACAGGTTACATTCATTTCTTCAGCTAATTTTGGAAACATGGAATTTCGGAGATACCACCCCGGTTCTTTGAAATCCCGCTTAGAACCAAATGCGATTAGTGTTTTCATGTATTTCCCGGATACAACTATGTTTGCAAAATCAGAACGGCTGAATGGTTTGGCTTCCGTGTCTCCGTCAAACATATATTGACGAAGTTCCGGGCCCATCATTTCCAGAAAATAACGAACACGTCCTAGAAGGGGGAAATTTCTTAAAATAGAATGCTGACTTTGTCGGCTGTCATGAATATACCAGAACAGAAAGAGGATCGGAGGCACGGAAATCATGAGCAGCACCAAGCTCGTTAAAACAGTTAAACCTATATCTTGAAACATTTCAATCTCCTTTTTGAATTATTTTACAATCAGAATAGGACAGCTACAATTTTCCATTACATCTAATGGTTTACTGCCTTTGAAGAATTTTTTTAGGGGAGATCTTGTGGATGCACCCATAATAATAATATGATGATTCCCTGCAATATCAACAATCGTTTTTGCCGGGTCACCAACTTCGAAAACATTTTTAGCTTCGATCCCACTTCGGCGCATCAATTTAGCTGCGTGATCTGCTGCATTTTTATACCCTTCTTTAAATTGCTCCTGTTTACTCACAGTCAAAAGATCCACACCAATATCAAATGCCTGAGCAACTCGCACGCCATATTTTACCGCACGACGAGTTCCCGGAGAATCATCCACGGCTAATAAGATTCGGTATTTCTGATCGGGATCAAACTTCTTTACAATAAAAATGGAACTGTCAATATATTGAATCAGGTCATGTGCCATGCGCCGCTTGCCGCTTCCGCCGATAATTGTCACATCATAGCTTTCAGTTTGAACTTCATCCCTGAGTTCTGCTATAATATCACCGTTTCTCAAGATCAAATTCACATCATCACAAACTGTACCTTTCAAATATACTTCAATACGCCGCCCATCTTTTTCTACTAATGTATTTTTTGGAAATCCTGCTTCGATATATTGCGGTTCAATAAATTGCTTTTCAGCAAGATAAGAAAAAGCCCATTCCAATACATCAATACCCGGCCGCTCAAAATCCCAGGATTCCATTCGTTCCTGAGTCAACCCAACGACTTTTGTGGAAAATTCACTAACCTTTTCGCCTACGTCAACAATTGTAGTCGATGCATTAAATGCTTTGGCAACCTTAATTCCGACATGGAGCGTTGGTGCCGAATATTCTTTACTGCCCACTGCGATTAGAATTTTCATAGCGATAAGTTTAATTCCATTTTATTTGATAAACAGCCAATAAGTATTCGCATAAATAACGAGTAAAACCATGGACATAAGCCCAACTTTCCAACCTACTTTTAAAAAATCCTTTGCTTTAACCATCCCACTTGAATACACAATTGTACAAGCAGGAGCGGCCACTGCAGTAAAATAACCAAACGCTGAAGCAATAACTGTTACGAGCCCAGTATGAAGTGCATCACTCCCCATATTTAGCGTAACAGGGCCCAATACTGCAACTGTAGCTGAACTGGATAAAACATTTGCTAAAATGGTTGTCATAAGTACAATGATCGAGTCCGAAAATAATGGGAATGTTTCCATTAGGTCTCCAAATAAATTGATAACCAAATTGGCGAGCCAAATCGCAGCACCAGTTGCTTTAATATTAACACCAAGTGAGATGGTTGCGCCAAATAAAATAATGACACCCCAATGCGTATTTCGATTCAAATCTTCCCATCGGACAAATCCGGCTATCATATAACATAGCACACCTGTGAGGGCAATGGTACCGAGACCAATGGTTTCACTAAAGAAAACCCAACCAAGGAAAACCAAAAGGAAAATGACTGCCGCCACTGTATTTCTTCCTGTCATTTTCTTGGATTTGGCTACCTGAATCGCCAATTTCCGCACACCACTATCCAAATGAGTATATTCCGGTACAAAACTTTTTTGAAGAATCCAGGCTACAATTGGAATTTGGATAAGAACCAATGGATAAACTTTTACCATCCAATCAATATAGGAAATGGAAAGGTCCGCATCCCGAAAATAGGTGATCATAATCGCATTCCGTCCGCCACCGGAAGGTGTACCGATGGACCCAATAAGACATCCATAGGCAATGGAAAATAAAAGAACTGCAGAAAGATTTGTCACTTTCCCCAAATCATCAGAAGTAAACCGAATTAAAGTCATGGCGATGGGCAGCATCATTGCTGCAACTGTATGCTCACCAATAAATGAAGAAAGGATTGCTGAAATTGCTGTAAATCCGAAAACAATATTAGATGTTTTATTTCCCGTTAACTTGATAATTCCCAAAGCTATTCGTGTATCCCATCCCTGTTTTATAATCGCTACAGCCAACATAAGGGATCCCATGATAAAAAAAACCGCATCATTCATGAATGAAGAGGCAATCTCATTTGCGGTACCAATACCAAAATAAACTTCTGCAACGAGAATATACATGGCAATGGCCGGGAGTGGAATGGGTTCGGTGATGATCATCATGAGGGCGGTGATTACAATAATAATTGTACGATAACCTGAAAGTGTGAGCCCAACTGGTGTGGGCAGGAAAAAAAGTATCAACCCAACCATCATAGTGATAAGAAACCACTTTTTCTGGGTAACCCAGAAAAGAAAATTTGTCAGTGATCGGTTTGAAAATCCCAGCATGAAGACCCGGAATTTAAGATTTAATACTTATTCATGAGAACATTCACTGGGTATTTTTCTTCCATCTTCCAAAATCGCCCATTTCCAAATGGGGACGCGTTTTTTGAGCTCGGTTACAAACCATGTCATAGCGTCTAATCCTTCTTTTCGATGTTTAGACCAAATCACAACATGAAGACTGGTCTCTCCTACATCCACTCTGCCTATTCGATGTTTACAGTATAAATCATGAATGGGGAATTTTTCACATGTGGCTTTGGCTAATTGAGTCAGTTC
>JAPYRR010000030.1 GCA_029936885.1 Fidelibacterota bacterium
AATCCTGTTTACCCGATGATTTGGTTGAAATATTTGAGACGAGTGAACCGATTCCGCTGAAGCCTTGGGATCCCATGGGAGCTTTGGCAAAATGACATCCAAGAAACTTTTTTTATTTGATATCGATGGTACATTGATCTCTCCCGGCGGTGTTTCCCGGGGCATACTTGGTAAAGCAATTTCTCAGGAAACAGGGCAGGACGTTGAATTGGGTTATAATGATGTGGCTGGATTCACGGACCGGAGCATCACCCGCCACGCATTGGCGAAGTTGGATCATGGTGGATTGGTTTCGGAATCACTTCTCAACACAATTTTGGAACACTATGTAGATTCCATGAAAACAGAATTCTATCATTCCAATGAGCCTTTCATTTATGAAGATTGTATCACACTTTTAGAAGCAGTGGAAAATGCGGGTCATGCCACATGTATTTTAACCGGAAATATGAAATCGGTCTCACAAATAAAATTGGGAAAGTTTGGATTATGGGAACGGTTCCGGTTTGGCATTTTTTCCGATGATGCTGAAGAAAAAAGTTCCATGCCGCGTCTGGCCCGGGAAAAAGCATGGGATGTATTGGCCGAATCATTCAGATTAGAAAATATGGTTTTGGTAGGCGATACCGTTCAAGATGCGGAAGCAGCCAACGAAAATGGATGTCAATCTGTGATTGTGTGTCGTAAACCGGAAAAAAGAGAATTAATTCAAGCTGAAAAACCTACTTTTTTGGTGGATGATCTTTCTGATCAAGCAATGATTCGTACTATTTTGGGATAATATTTTTTATGGCATCTCGCCATTGCGAATTTTTCTGCTTAATTTTTTCTGAAGGATTTGGAGAAAAAATCTCATCAACATTTTTTGAAGCATCTCCTTTATAATTCGGATTTAATAAACGGTAAACCCCAAATGCAGTTCTGTCTTTCATGGCGGAGTGTCCAACGGGAATTCCTGTTAAATCAGCAATAAATTGCAGGAGTGGTGTTCGAGCAGCCCCACCGGCTGCTGTCAATAATTCAGGTTTTGATTTCATAACTGGGTCGAGACATTTCAGAATATCATTCACAAAAAATCCTATGGATTCCATTCCGGCTCTTACAATTTGATCTTTATCCAATTTCGAATCTTTATCCAACCCTAAATAAATATCCTCAAATCCCGGCGTCCAATAAGGTGCTGCAATTCCATTAAATCCAGGAATAAAAATTCCATCTGTTTCAGTTGATAATGCTCGAGAATTCCATTTCATTTTTTCATGGGGAATTCCCAATTCGTCTTCCAAATGATAAAAAAGAGAATTGCACGCATTGATAGTGCCCTCCACCATAAAATATTTTTCATTTTCATCCGAATAAAGAACACTGGAAATCAATCCATCTAAGACAACGGGTTTTTTCCCAGCATTGAATTGGACTGACCCGGAAGTTCCAAAATTGCTTGCAACATTTCCTGGCGTGAGCCCCGCATGTCCAATGAGTGCAGCTTGTTGGTCGCCTATAACCAGTGACATACAAATATCCGTTTCAAACATAGGTCCGAAATAGGTCTTTACAGGAATCAATGGGGGTAACATTTCCCGATTAATACTAAAAAGATCTAGTGCGAAATTTGACCAATCACCCGTATGAAGATTATACAATAATGATCGACACGCAATGGATTCTTCAACGCCCGGTGTACCCGTTATGGCTTGAGATAAAAAGGCACTCAAAGGTCCAAAATACAATTCACCACTTTGGACACGTTTTTTTAAGTGTGAATCATTCCGAATCATATGTAAAAATTTGGGTCCTCCAAAATGAGCGCTCAAAGGTGTGCCTGTTATCTCCCACAATTTTTTCCCCTGATCAGAAAATTCATCAGCAATGGCGTGGGCGCGGCTATCTTGCCAGCTCAAAGCTGGTGTTACGGGTGTGCAAGATTCCTTTTCCCAAAATAAAAAAGTAGATCGTTGGACTGCCAGTCCCACACTGTGAATAGGGGTGTCACCAGAAGCTTGCACCATATTTTTGAATAAAGTGGAACAAGCATCCAAAATGACGGTGGCATCACTTTCAATATGATATTTTTTTGGACGAGATAATTCATGTTTAATCTTATGGGAATGGAGAATCTGTCCATCATTATTGAACAAAAATGCTTTGGTGGATGAAGTGCCGGAATCAATTACGAGATAATTCATTCAATGAAATTACTTGAGTTTTCTTAACGAGGGAACCGCTAGTCCAACGAGACCGCAAATTGCAGCACCAATCCCAATCCCATGGAAAAGCAACTTAACTGAAATAAAGGAAGTAATGATGCCCACCAATCCTGAAGAAATCGCCGTGGTTCCAACTACACCCAAATGAACCACGGAAAACAGCCGTCCATGATATTTATTCGGTGTGTGGAGTTGAACGATTGAAGTACGACTCACCATAATAAATGGAATACCGATGCCATGGAAAAAAATCATTATCATTGCCATTTCAACTGAGTCCGCCCAGTATAAGAATGAATAAGTTATCCCATCCAAAAATAGACCCGTGGCCCAAATAATTCCATTTGAGAATTTCTTAGTCAATTTTGTTACAATGAAAGAGCCTATCAATGCGCCTGCAGCCATAGATCCTTCTATAAATGCAAAATCGGAAGCTGATCCATTTAATCCGTATTTTACTAAAATTGGAATCCCAACAATGGCAGGACCCATAATAAAAAGATTATTAATAAATGTAATAATAATGAGCCAATAGATTGGTTTTTGGGAATATAAATAAGCCAATCCTTGTTTTAATTCATCCCAATGATTTTGATTCGTTTGCTTTTTTTGATAAGGTGGCTGAACAATAAAAATCAGCAAAGCAATACTCAAAATAAAAGAGCCAGCATCCAATAAAAAGAGAGTGGGTAGTGTAACAAGTGTTAACATTACTCCAGCAAAAAATGGACCCATCATCCAAGCGATTTGACCCGATGTGGCTAGAATAGCATTTATCTTTACAATTCGATTGGGTGGAAAAAGCATGGGAATAAATGACTGAAGCGCCGGTTGGAAAATAGTATTGAAACAGCTTCGGATAAAAGCGACTCCGCAAATCAGCCAAATATTTTCATGACCGTACCAAAGAAGCAATGGGATTAATAACACAGTTAATGCTTGGCCCCCATTGGCAAAGATCATGAGGTTCAATCGATTCATTTTATCAGAAAAAACACCGGCATATAGACCAAACAAAAGTGCAGGCAAATAGGCGCTCATGGCAATCAACCCTGTCATTACTGTAGATTGAGTTAAGTCTAATACAAGCCAAAGAAGCGCCAATTGGTAAATGGCATCTCCCGCCTGTGATATGGATTGGGCAATCCATAAAAGAATTAAATTCCGTTTCTGTGTAAATTGAATTGACATGATAAAGGGAGAGAAATTAATTCCAAAACCTTTTTTACCCGCCAAATTTCCTTCTAAATTGTGACTTGATTTTATACTTAGATAATTACATTATCGTTAAGGAGTTGAAGAATGACATACATTATTGCTGAACCGTGTGTAGGAACCTGTGACACTGCTTGTGTTGAGGTGTGCCCCGTTGATTGTATTCATGGTCCCTATGATAAAGAAGGTGCTGGCGCAGAAGCAAAAGTTGATGGCTTCGTGCCAAAAGATGAAGATTTACTTTACATTGATCCTGAAGAATGTATTGATTGCGGTGCTTGTGAACCAGAATGCCCAGTGGAAGCCATTTTCGAAGAAAGTGAAGTACCCGAAGAATGGAATAAATATATTAAAATTAACTATGAGTGGTTTGGCCGAGAATATACTGGATAATGCATCACAACTAGATTTAGCCTATAAAAACGACTGTCATTTGATGGTCGTTTTTATCATGAGGAATAATGAATAAAGAACACGTTTTAGACCATTTAAAATCAATTAATTACCCGGGGTTTTCCCGGGATATTGTTTCCTTCGGAATGGTGAAGGATATTTTAGTAGAGGGTGAACAAGTCACTGTCCAACTCAATATCACTTCCCAGAATGAAGAAAAAAAACAAGAAGTGATTTCTGCTGTAAAAAAAGAATTGGCAGAACATTTTTCAACGGTTACTATTGAAGTATCTGCCGATGCGCCCCAGCAAGGTGGCCCAATTCAGGCTCCCCAAAATGCTCCAGCTGCCATCCTAGATAATGTAAAACATATTATTGCAGTGGCCAGCGGAAAGGGTGGAGTTGGAAAATCCACTGTTGCTGCAAACTTGGCTTGTGCCATGGCCAAACAAGGTAAAAAAGTTGGATTGCTTGATTTGGATATTTATGGTCCATCACTCCCAATCGTATTCGGAATTAATGAGCAACCTGCTATGACCCAGGATAAGAAATTAGTCCCCTTGGAAAAATTCGGAATAAAGGTGATGAGTTTTGGGTTTATTAGTGGTAATGATACACCCGTGATTTGGCGCGGCCCTCTTGTCTCACGAATGACAGAACAATTTTTTAGAGATGTAAAATGGGGGGAATTGGATGTGATGATTCTTGACTTACCGCCCGGGACTGGTGATATCCAGTTAACATTGACCCAGAAACTTAGAATGTCAGGAGCAGTCATGGTGACAACTCCACAGGATATTGCATTAGCCGATGTTCGCAAAGGTGCCGATATGTTTCGGAAAGTAAATACACCTGTGTTAGGCGTAATTGAGAATATGTCCGGATTAGAATTAAAGGGTCAAGTTGATGGAAATATTTCTTCCATGACTATTAATGGTGAAAATATTTCAGTAGATAGTGAAGGTGGTTTCAAATTTATTATGGAGCTTTTTAAAACAGGTGGTGGTGAAAAAGAGAGTAAGCGCCTAGGTGTCCCTCTTTTAGGCAAAATCCCTATTTCTCAGGAAATTATGATTTCAACTGATGAAGGTATTCCCATCGCTCAAAAAGATCCGGACTCCACCTTGGGCCAAATTTATCATGCTATCGCGCGCAAACTTTTAGCTACACTCGATTAAGTGAATAATAAACCGTATGAGGATAGATTCCGAAAGTCCCCTTATTTCTTCATTTTATACTCAAATGTATCTCGGTTGTATCATGGGATAACAGGCGGTAATTTCGCCAGCTTTTTTCCTTATTATAATGATACAATCAATTAAAGAAAGAGCCCAGGATGGGCATATTCCAATTCATATTGCAATTATTATGGATGGCAATGGTCGTTGGGCCAAGGAACGGTCTTTACCGCGAGTTGCTGGACATAAGGAGGGCATAAACTCAGTACGAGAAATCACTCGTCTTTGTGGTGAAATTGGTGTTAAGCATTTAACGCTCTATACATTCTCTACAGAAAATTGGCGGCGTCCAAAAGCTGAAGTGAGTGCATTAATGACTCTACTTCTGAAAACGATTAGTATTGAAGTCAGAGAACTTCATAAGCAAAATGTTCGGTTTACCGCAATCGGAAATTTAGAAATGCTACCACAATCGACCCAGAATGGTATTAATGATGGGATTGAGATTACGAAAAATAATACTGGATTGAATCTTTGTCTTGCCCTGAATTATGGAAGCCGTCAAGAAATGGTTTTTGCAGTGCAAACCATAGCAAAAAAAGTGAAAAATGGTGAATTGGCTGTGGAAAAAATTGATGAAACTATTTTCTCTCATACGCTTTCAACAGCAAGTATGCCCGATCCGGATTTATTGATTCGCACAGGTGGTGAATATCGGTTGAGCAATTTTTTACTTTGGCAAAGCGCCTACACGGAAATATATATGACTAATACTTATTGGCCCAAATTTCGAGAAACATCCCTTATGGAAGCTATTTTGGATTTTCAATCCAGAGAACGTCGATTTGGAAAAATTAGTGACCAGATAGCCCACTCTAAATGAAATATTTATTCAATTTAATTCTATTAACCTGTTTCGCATTTAGCCAAGGATCACAACCGGATATTCATCTAGTTGATGTTCAAGTTGAAGGCAATATTCTCACATCTGAGAATACTATTATTTTCACGGCTGGATTGAGAAAGGGGCAGGAAGTCTCTCCTACGGAATTTCCTCGTGCCATTAAACGATTATGGCAATTGGGCCTATTTCAAGATATTCAAATTCGATACGATTCCGAAACAGAAGAAGGATTATCCCTTACAATTATTGTAAAGGAGAACTTGATACTTGGTTCTTTAATATTTGAGGGAAACCAAAAAATTAAAGATAGAAAACTTGATGACGAATTAAGTCTGTCTTCGGGGCAACGGATTAAGCCTAATACGCCTCATGAAACAGCAGAAAAGATTAAAATAATTTATGCAGAAAAAGGATATTTGAATGCGGTTATTGAACCTGTTTTGGAAATTCCAGAAGAAGAATCAGCCCTTTTTGATGGCAAAGCAAAAGATTTAGTTAGGGATATAGTATATCACATTGAAGAAAAAAATAAAGTCAAAATCGGAAAAATATTATTTGAAGGTAACGAGTCCTTTTCTGATTTTATTCTTCGGTGGAAAATGAAGGAAACTAAGCAACAAAGATGGTATCTATTTTGGCGATCCACTTTTGATGATAAAAAGTTTAAAGAAGATATTGATCTTGTATCCCAGTATTACCGAAATAAAGGGTATAGAGATTTTAGAATTGTCAGCGATTCAGTTCAATTATCTGATGATAATAAAAAAATGAATTTTGTTATTACTGTAGAAGAAGGCGCTTTATATAAATACAGGAAATTTTCTTGGGAGGGGATGACTCTTTTTGACGAATCGATTCTCAACCGTTCATTGGGTTTATTGAATGGTGAAGTATTTAGTGAAGAAGATTTTAATAAAGCGGTATTTGATAGGGTTCAAGGGTTATATATGGATCGCGGATATATTTATAGCCGGATTGATCCTGAAATTACCCCAGTGGGTGATGATTCACTCGATATCCATTTTGTTATAACTGAAAATCACAAAGTATATATTAACCACATTGTAATTAAGGGAAACACTAGAACGAGAGAGAACGTAATTCGACGTCAATTACGTGTTTTCCCAGGTGATGTCTTTAATCGAGAAAGATTAATGCGTAGTCAACGAGAAGTTTGGATGTTGAATTTTTTCGCGAATGTTGTTCCAGATGTTGTTCCTGTGGCTGAAGATAAAGTTGATTTAGAGATTACGGTTGAAGAGAAACCTGCTGGACAGGCTAACGCAAATATGGGATTTACTCAGGCTTACGGTATGACAGGTGGCGGTGGATTAGCACTTCCTAATTTTAGGGGAAAAGGCCAAAGTCTAAATTTGAGTTTTAACGTCGGAACCAATTACAGTATTTACGGCAATACTGCTCCATCTAAATATCGATCTGCAAGTATCAGTTTTACCGACCCTATGGTGAATGATACTAAAAATCTTATTGGGGGATCTATATTTTATCAATTCCGTGGAGGCTCTTCATTATATACTGCACCGATTGATTATACAATAGCGGGAACATCTATAACCTGGGGTCGAATTTTTAAATGGCCGGACGATTTCTTTCGAGGAAACTGGACCTTCCAAATTGTACGGAAAATATACTCAGATTATACTTCTGATGAATTAAATGCACTGGCTGGAGGTCTTGAAACATCAGACGGTATTAATCTTTCTCAAACTATACGAAGAGATAATCGCGATCGCCCTGAATTCACTACAAAGGGATCTTTATTTTCTTTGAAATCAACCATTTCCGGTGGAATCCTGGGCGGTCAAGAAGATTTTCATAAACATATATTAAATTTAGAATGGTATACACCCACCTTTTGGAAATTTGTTTTAATGAACTCAATGAAAATTGGATTTATTAAAGAACTACCATCTGGTGGAAAAGATGGATCATTTATTCCTTGGGATGAACGATTTAAAATGGGAGGGAATGGCATTCCATATGGTAATCCGTTAAGAGGTTATGATGATAATAGAGTTGGTCCATTAACGCAATCTGGAAGCCCTTTGGGTGGAACTGCCTTGGCTAAATTCAATACAGAATTCCGAGTGCCTTTTGCAGAAAACCCCGTAGTTTATGGTATATTATTTGCAGAAATGGGAAATGTTTGGTCGTCGTCGGATTTAATGGAACGGCTTGATCTCCCTAGAAGCGGCCCTCTTGACATGAAAAGGTCAGCTGGTGCGGGAATTCGCTTTTTTATGCCGATGATTGGTATGCTGGGGTTTGACATTGCGTATGGATTTGATCGTGTTGATCCAAATGGAATATTAGACCCAGGTTGGAAAACAACGCTGACATTTGGACAACAATTTTGATAATCAAGGAGGAAATGTGAAAGGGTCCTTAAAAAAAACACTCTTTATTTTAATATTTTTGGGCATGGCTTCAATGGCATCAGCCCAATTAAAGATAGGATATATTCTTTCAGAAAGAATTCGAACTGAATATGAAGACTTTCAAGAGGCTGAATCTCAGCTTCAATTAGAATACAGAAAAGTTCAATTTGAATTTGATAATATGGTTTTAAAGCTGGATAGTCTCAAGCAGGATTTTGAGGTAAAAAGGCTTATGGCTCTAGATAGGGGTGAAAGTATTCATCAGGAAATTGGACAAATGGAAATGCAGATTCAAAATTACCAAGCTGAAAAAATCGGACCACAGGGTGAGTTAATGCGAAAACAAGCCCAAATGGAATATGAGATTTTAGGTAAGGTAAAAAAAGCCGTAGACAAAGTTGCCATTGATGGTGGATATGACTATATCATCGATGCATCTGTTGGTCTGTTATACTTTAAATCTAAATTTGATATGACTGACGATGTTTTACATGAACTACGGAATTTGAGTTCCGAGAAGTAATTTATATTGAAACTCACCCTTCGTGAGATCGCCTCACATGTAGGCGGGAAAGTTTTTGGTGACCCTAAGATACTAATTTCAGGCGTTTCCGAGATTCAAAGTTGTGTACAAGGAACCATTACTTTTTTGAGTAATCCGAAGTATCGAAAATATTTAGCCGAAACACAAGCTGATGCCATATTTGTCAGCGATGAAAAGCAATTAACAGATAAAAATGGCATTTTGGTAACCAACCCACAATTGGCCATGGCTCAAACTCTTGGTCTTTTTTACCCCGAAACCCAATCAAAGCCATTTATACATGAATTATCAACAATTGATTCAAATGCGGAAATTGGTAAAAATGTAACCATTGAATCGGGTGGGGTTATCCAAACTGGAGCAAAAATAGGCGATGGATCTACTATTGGTTCCAACACAGTAATTGGGTCAAATGTCATCATAGGCAAAAACTGTAGAATCAATGCCAATGTAACGATTTATTATAATACAAAAATTGGTGATAATTGTTTGATTCATAGCGGAACTTCTATTGGGTGTGATGGATTCGGATTTGTAACACATGAAGGAATTCATGAAAAAATTCCCCAAACAGGAAATGTCGAGATTGGGAATGATGTTGAGATTGGATCAAACTGTGCAATTGATAGAGCAACAATCGGGACAACATCCATTGGAGATATGACAAAGATGGATAATCTAGTGCATATAGCCCACAATGTTAAGGTGGGAAAAGGGTGTCTAATCACCGCAGGATTTGCTATTGCAGGCAGTTCTGAAATTGGTGAATTTTGTACATTTGCAGGTCAAGTTGGTGTAGCTCCACACGTCAAAATTGGACCCAATTCGATTTTTGCTGCTAAATCTGGTGTAACTAAATCTTTGAAAGGGGGGAAAGTATATGCAGGATACCCAGCCCGCGAGATTAAGGAACATAATAAAAGAGATGCATTATTAAATGAAATTGGTCGATTACGTAAAAAACTTGATCAATTGGCACAAGACAGGGTAGAGAAGTAAATTTAAGGATGGAAAGAAAGCAAAGAACGATTAGGACAAGTCAGTCTTGCCAGGGAGTAGGGCTTCATACTGGTGTTGATTCCAGTATTACATTCCATCCAGCACCAGAAAATTATGGCATAAGGTTTGTGCGTTCTGATATCCCATCCAGTACAGAGATTAAAGCAGATATCGATCATGTGGTGGATATTTCTCGTGGAACCACGATAGAAGAAAATGATGTTCGAATTCATACTGTAGAACATGCATTAGCTGCAGTAAGTGGTCTTCGAATTGATAATATGCTCATTGAACTCACGGGAAAAGAACCGCCTGTGATGGATGGAAGTGCAAAAGATTTTGTAGAATGCTTAATTAAAGCTGGAATAAAAGTTCAGGAAACTGAAAGAAAAGTATTAGAAATAACACGAGCAGTGAATTACACGAATCCTTATCGCGAAATTGATATTCATGTTATTCCCTCTGATCGATTCCGTATAACATTTATGGTTGAATATCCTCTCCCTGCATTGGGAACCCAGTATGAAGCTATTTATAATATGGAAGAAGATTTTGCTTTTGAAGTGGCCCCGGCACGTACTTTTTGTTTCCTAAGTGAAGTAGAAATGCTTAGGGAGCAGGGATTAATTAAGGGGGGTGCTTTAGATAATGCTGTTGTTATTGTAGATAAAGAAATTGATACATCTGAAATGGATCGATTAAGAGACCTATTCGGAATTGAGCATAATATTATTCAAGGTGCCAATGGTATACTCAATGGTAAAGTATTGCGATTCAAAAATGAACCTGTACGGCATAAAACGTTGGATTTAATTGGAGACCTTGCACTGTTGGGTGTTCCCATTAAAGGACATGTAACAGCAGCACGCGCTGGGCATGCCAGTAATGTAGAATTTGTAAAAAAACTAAAAAAAGAATATGCTAAGGAATTAGCAGAATTATGGACAGAAAAGTAAATGAGTGATTTATCTAAGCAAACCATTTTTAAAATAAATGACATTATTAAAGTTTTACCCCATCGTTACCCATTTATTTTAATTGATAAAATAGAAATGATTGAACCCGGAAAATCTTTAGTTGCTATTAAAAATGTGACAATCAATGAACCCTTTTTTCAAGGTCACTTTCCCAACCAACCCGTAATGCCAGGTGTTCTTTCATTAGAAAGTATGGCCCAAGCGGGCGCCTTTCTCATGTTGAGTCAGGTGGAAGACCCATTATCGAAGAATATGCTTTTTTCAACTATTGAAAAAGCAAAATTCAGGAAACCCATTGTACCGGGTGACCAACTCAAGATCTATATGGATCTTGTTAAAAGAAAACTCAGTATTTGTAAATTTCATGGAAGGTGTTTTGTAGATGATAAACTTGTCGCAGAAGCATTTCTTTCAGCAAATATTGTAGCCCGTCCAGAGGTTTAACATTTCCACATCTTTACACCCAACGGCACTCGTTGATTCAAGTGTTGAACTGGGCGCCAATATTAATATTGGACCCTATTCCATTATTGAACCCAATGTTATTGTTGGAGATAATACAATTATTGGAAATCATGTAACTGTTTGTGAAAATACATCCATTGGTTCAGACTGCCGAATATTTCATTCTAGTTCCATCGGTGAAATTCCCCAAGACTTGAAATTTGGTGGTGAAAAAACAAAAACGATAATTGGAAATAGAACAACTATCCGAGAATTTGTATCGATTAATCGCGGAACAAATGCGTTAGGAAAAACTGAAATTGGCCAAGATTGTTTATTAATGGCATATACCCATGTTGCTCATGATTGTATATTAGGCAACAATGTAATTATGGCAAATATGGCCACTCTAGGAGGGCATGTAGAGATCGGTGATTGGGTATCATTGGGTGGAGGTGTTCTGGTTCATCAGTTTTGCAGGGTTGGTGCTCATGCTTTTATTGGAGGGGGATTTCGCGCAGTTCAAGATGTACCGCCGTTTATATTGGCTGCAGGAGAGCCCTTAAGTTTTGGTGGTACAAATAAAATTGGTTTAAAAAGACGTGGATTTTCTATGGAGCAACGAAAGATCATTAAAAATTCGTATCAATTATTTTTTCGTTCCGAGTTGAATCGTAAAGAAGCGCTCCAAAAAATTGAATCAGAAATCGAACCATCCCAATATAAAGATCAAATTCTTGAATTTATCCGTTCATCCGAAAGGGGCATTATTTAGTTTTACCATGAAATCCATTTTCATTATTCTGATGGCTACGGGCACAATCTTTACTCAATCTGCAGATTTTAGGTTTGATACTATAGCTTGTCAGAAATGCGATGGACATGCAAAATCAGTTATTAGATTATCATCATTTTGGTTGAGCGAATCTCCTGCGGTCGACCCAATGAGCAGTAATCGAATCATAATTCAATCGGGATATTCATCGACGGTAAGGAGGCTGTGGAGTGATACCTGGACTTATCCTAATTTAGATATAGCGGTAAAAGTGACGAATAATTTAGCACTGACTGGGAAAGTCTTTGGTTTTTCCGCGCAAAAGGAATCTCCTCAGGTTTTGGGGGCCGGTATCCAATATTTTTATGGCGGGAAAGATACATTGAATTGGGTCACATCCATTCAACGTGTTGATCTAAAAGGATTAAGTCATTTTCGTCTTACCTCGCTTACATTTGACATTCGGAAATGGATTGAATGGCATTCAATCCATTTCCGAATTGGCGCCGGTTCTAATTTTTTTAAAGAACGATCTTATAAAGGGTATAGTGAACCATCTAGTATGGAAGGACAAATAAACTTTCTCGGGCTGGATGCATTAATATCTTATTCATTGTTGAAATATGGCATCGGTACCCGAATTCATCCGGATCGATCCATGATGACATTTTTCATCCAAAAAGAACTCTTTTAATGTCAAAACGAATTTCGATTTTAGGATCAACCGGATCCATTGGTGTGAATGCTTTGAAGGTTGCATCTCATCTCAAGGATGACTTGGAGATTGTTTATTTATCTGCTAATCGGAATGCTGAATTATTAATCCAACAAGCTGAAGAATTTAAACCAGAAGCAGTTTGCATTGTTGAGGAGGCCTCTTTTCCAAATGTGCAAAATGCACTTGTGGGTTCAGATATTGAAATACTCTTAGGTCGAGAAGGTCTTTTGGAATTAGCATCACGGAATAATGTGGATATTTTGCTGAATGGGCTTGTGGGAGCGCCCGGTATGGAACCCACTTTAATAGCAATTGAAGCTGGGATTAATGTTGCTCTTTCTAATAAGGAAAGTTTGGTCATGGCCGGGGATATTATTCAGCATGCCATGGATAAATCCGGTGCGAAATTATTTCCTGTTGATAGCGAACATTCTGCCATTTGGCAATGTTTGGTTGGAGAAAACATTGATGATGTTCGCCGCCTTATTTTAACGGGAAGCGGGGGCCCATTCCGGACCCGGGATATAAACTCATTTGATACTATTACGGTGGAAGAAGCGTTAAATCATCCAAACTGGGATATGGGACGAAAGATTACAATCGACAGCGCCACCATGATGAACAAAGGGCTGGAAGTGATCGAAGCATATTGGCTGTTTGGATTTACGCCAGATCGTATAAATATTGTGGTTCATCCTCAATCAATTATCCACTCTATGATCGAATTAAGGGACGGCGCTATTAAAGCGCAAATGGGTGTTCCGGATATGAAAGTCCCTATACAATATGCATTGACTTATCCACGGCATTTAGAAGCACCATGGGAACAATTGGATTTTTTAAAATGCGGTGACCTTACTTTTGAAGAACCGGATTTTCAGCGGTTTCCTTGTATTAAATTAGCTTTCGATTCTTTGGAAAAATTGGGGACTTCTGGTGCCGCATTGAATTTATCTAACGATTATTCCGTGTATCGATTCTTGAATGGAGAAATCAAATTCACAGATATTCCAAGAATTAACGAATCTTCCATAGCAAAGCATGATTGGACTGAACATCCAACCCTGGAAGATTTGAAAGAATTAGACAGTTGGATAAAAAATCACGTAGAATCCTATTGATTCCGCGGAACTAAAAATCATTTTTAAGTAGATTTAATCTTATGACAATTATCTGGGCAACTATTCTCATTCTTGGCGTTCTCATCACCATTCACGAATTCGGGCATTTTATTGCTGCACGTTCTGTTGGGATCCGGGTAGAGAGATTTTCTATTGGCATCCCGCCACGATTTGTATCATTGACCTCTGTTGATGATGGGTGGTTAATCCATATTTTCTTTTATAAAAGATCTGACGGGCGTCTTAAATGGCAACCTGTTTTTGAAAAAATGATTTCTAAACCCGGTCGAATAGGATCATCAACAGAATTTGTTTTTGCCCTTATTCCCTTGGGCGGTTATGTAAAAATGGCTGGTATTATTGATGAGAGTATGGACACAGAGATCAATTATGAAGAGGATGAATTTATGTCAAAACCGCTCTGGGCGAAACTATGGGTTATGAGTGCCGGGGTTATCATGAACACAATTTTGGCATTTGCCATATTTACTGCAGTTGGCTACTATCAAGGCATGCCGGAAGTATCTGACAAACCTATTGTGGCTGAATTACAAGCGGATATGCCAGCCCAAGCAGCAGGCATCCAACCGGGTGATCAGATCATTTCTATCGATGGTAATCCCATCAAAACATGGAAAGATCTCACAACAACAATTCATGCCCAGCCTAATACGGATATTTCTCTCACGGTTTTAAGAGAGAATGTTCAAATTAAGATGGAAATCACCACATCATTTATGCCCGTCCCAAGAGAAACGGGGATAGATACGCTAGGTGCCATCGGCATCATACCGGAAGTATTATACAGGGAAATGACCTTGGGCGAAGCTTTCAATATAGGGTGGCTTCGAACAGTAGGCAGTTTTGGAATGATCATTATGAGTTTAAAAATGCTTGGGAGTGGCGCTGCATCCATGTCCGATTTTGGTGGTCCCATTATGATTGCTCAATTGGCAGGTCAAACTGCAGAAGCAGGATGGATCCCGTTTCTAACATTCATGGCATTGATAAGTGTAAATTTAGCTTTCATCAATATTTTACCGATCCCGGGATTGGACGGCGGTCATATAATGATTCATTTGATTGAGGGAATTCTGCGTCGTCCCTTATCCATGAAAGCACGAATCATGATACAACAAATTGGAATGATATTTTTATTAATGCTAATGGTAACCGTCGTATTCAACGATATTAGCAGATTATTTAATTAATGATCTCGTCCAACTTCAGGACGAACGCCCCAAATTTCATTTTTAGCCAGATCTGAACCGGATACCGGTGCTCGTCATTGGAGAACCAGATAGACATGGTAGCTTCATTCTTGAATTTCTTTTGATCAATTCGCATTGGCGTAATTTTTGTACAAAGGAAATCCCCTGCCGGAACACTAACATTAAGATTTTCAACTACGCTTAAAATGAGATTCGTTTTTTTTCTCCCATCCATCGTTTGGAAAGTGTGGCTACCCATTCCAGTTAAATCTTTATTCCTGAAATAATAAAATAAAGAATAGGGCGATTGGGTGCCGGTCGCGATTGGGATCGTATCTTTTTTAATAATCGCCATTCCTTGATCTTGTAACAGGTCCAACACACTTTTTTTATGGTAATTACCCTCATTTATATTTTTTTTAACACGAACAGGAAATAAGGACTTGTCATCAAGCCAAAAATCTATTTCATCCTGAATGGGAAAAAGTAAATTGGTAATTCCATGGGAATTGGCCTGAAATCGGACATGATATGTGGATACATCATTAATTGTTTCTTTCCCAAGGACTTGCAACCGACCCGTTGCAGCATCTATTCCTGAAAAAGTTGCTTTGTAATTCAGTGTTTCCCCTACTTGGAATGGGATATTTATTCCCCATAATAAAGAAATGAAAAAAATGGAAAAAAAGAATTTCATGATCTTAATATCTTTAAATCACCCTCTTTAAAAAAATAGATTGTAGAGCCGCTTCCTGCAATAATGCCATCCTCAATAATAAGATCGATCTCATTGCCAAATTCAGAAATAATTTCTTCTGGGTTTGTCATTGGTTCTTCTCCAGTTCGATTCACACTGGTTGTCGTGATAGGATTTGGATACTCTTGAGATAATTTTTGACAAAATTTATGATCTGGAATCCGCATGCCCAGAGTTTGTTTATCGCCAGTTATTGAATTGGAAACAACCTCATCCAAAACAGGTGTAATTAAAGTAGTCTTGCTGCCCAATTTTTTTAAAACATTTTTTTTATCATGTTCAGGAATGTTCATCCAATTTGAAGCAGTTTCTTTATTGGGCGCCAATACACTCATAGGCGCAATCCTGCCTTTGATGGAATTGATCTTTTGGATAGCGAATTCATTTTTTGCATCACATCCAAATCCATAGAGTGAATCGGTTGGATAAACAATAACGCCGCCATTTTTTAAAACGGCACAGGCTTCTGAAACTGCCTTTTCATCTTCGCAATGAATCCTTTTCCTCACTATCCTAACTCCTCATTCCTAATCTTAACTCCTTATCCTATTTCCTAATCCTTTCTCGTTTTCCATCGTCGATGAAACCAAAAATATTGTTCAGGATATTGTCTGACCATTTTTTCAATAATAGTTGTATAGGCTTGTGTAATATCTTGCAGGCTATTGCTTTTTGGAATTACAGGCATAAATTCAACCCGATATGTTTGAAATCCTGTTTGAATACAAATACCAAAAACCATGGGCGCACCGGATTTTTGGTGAAATAAAGCTGCGCCTTTTGGCGTGGATGCCGGTGTGCCAAAGAAATCCACAAACACACCTTTCCGTTTTGCATCCTGATCACTTACCAAAGCCAGAATTCCATTATCAGTCAGAATATCATACATCGTTTCCAATGATTCTTTTCGAAAAATGTGTCGCGCACCGGTGAGTTCTCGTTGTTCAAAGAAGAAACGATTCGCACCACGGTTTTTTTGTCGGTGGACAACCCCGGCGAATCCCTTGTAATGTTCGCCCATCCATTTTACGAAAAGTTCCCACACCCCAAAATGAGCCGAAATCATTACACAGCCTTTTTTCTGACCCATAATATTGTCTAACAATTCTTTCCCGGAAACTTCAATTTGGATGCCCTCCCATGATTTTGGAAAAGCGAAAAATTGGACCATGTTATGTGTAAAAAATAAATATATCCTTTTTACATAGTTTTCCACTTTCAAGTCAGTCCAATCTGGAAATGCCCGATTCAAGTTTTTTACTACCTGACCCTTCCGTTTTGGAATATAATGATAGGAAAGGCTCCCTAGTCGTGATGCAAATCGATACCGTGTTTTTATAGACATTGCGGACATCCACTTCTTTAACAGCATTAAAATAGAATAGGTAATTTTGTGCGATGTTTTCATTTTGGACGAGGAAATTACGAATTAGCATAGTCAATTTATCATTGGAAATTTATTGAATAAATTTCCTTTTTTGTTTC
>JAPYRR010000031.1 GCA_029936885.1 Fidelibacterota bacterium
GTGTCGGGGTAGAGAGATTCGAACTCCCGATCTCCTGCTCCCAAAGCAGGCGCGATAACCGGACTACGCTATACCCCGTAAAAATATGTCAGCCGGACTATTTAACCGACCAGATCCGAAGGAGATGCTGGCGGTCGCTATACCCCGTAAAATATTTGGGTGAGTGATGGGACTTCCCTCCTACGCTACGCTTCGGCGGACAGGGAACCCACATTTTCTCACTACCATTAATCTTTCAAATAAAGAGGGTGGGTGATGGGACTTGAACCCACAGCCTCCTGGACCACAACCAGGTGCTCTAACCAATTGAGCTACACCCACCATAAAGCTTTAGTTCAACATTGGTTAATTTAAAGCTGCGGAAATTATAATTATTCTTTACAGTTTCGAAGTAAAAAACATGAATAAATACAGCAATTTCCCAAATAGAGCATCAACGAGTTCTAATAGATAATTTAAAATGAATCTCAAGAATGCCGATTTTTTCCCTTCACAATAAATCGTAATTTTAACTATGCGAATTCTGTCCAGATACTTTGTTCGGGAAATGGTATTCCCCTTTATTTTTTCACTATTGATGATCACTTTTCTATTATTCATCAACTTCCTACTTCGAGCTATCGACCGTTTTTTAGGTAAGGGATTGGATGTACTTACTATTCTCGAATATTTATTTCTCAACTTGGCTTGGATCATTGCTTTATCGGTTCCAATGGCAGTTCTACTTTCCACCCTAATGGCCTTTGGTCGTTTGTCAGAAGATAATGAAATCAATGCGATGCGAGCTTCTGGAATTGGGTTTCTGTCCATCATTCGAGCACCCATATTATTTGGGACAATTATAGCCGTTTTACTCATCTATTTTAATAATTTTATATTACCAGAAATGAATTTCAAAGCAAGGCTTCTTTCTGGAGATATTTATCGAAAACGACCCGGGATGAATATCGAACCGGGAATTTTTCTGGATAATCTCCCTGATTATAGTATGATTATTGGCGGGAAATCTGGTGATCTAATGTCTGATGTTCGAATATTTTCGAAAGGTAAACAGGAAGCCCAAACCAGCATACATTCAAAGACAGGAACACTTTCCACTCTCGCCGACGCATTTATACTTACTTTGTTTGATGGCGAAATTCATGAATTAGAGTCAAACGATTTTTCAAATTATCGTCGTATCATTTTTGATACGCATAAAATTATTATTCCCGCAGATGATCTTTTATTGAATCGCAGGGATTCATCAAATAGAACAGATCGAGAAATGACGGTGCCTATGATGTTGGAAAAAGTAGAAAACTATGATAAACGATTATCCGTTGTTAACAAACGATTGGCAGGTGCTTTTTTCAGAACACTTGGTGATAGTATTTTTCCAAATACTTTAGAAGATGGCTATTCAGAACTTGAAGTTGCTAGGGCAATAGTCCGTGCAGACACATCCTTAACAAAAGCTAAATTGCATCAGAAAGAAAGACGACTCAGAAGTCTAGAAAGACAAATCAAAAATGAATTCGGACTTGTTGCAAGCTATATGAAAGGCAGGAATAAATACCAAGTTGAAATTCATAAGAAATTTTCTATACCCTTCGCATGTATCCTATTTGTTCTATTGGGTGCACCTTTGGGTGTTATGGCAAAACGAGGTGGCTTGGGGATAAGTACAATGTTCAGTATTGGATTTTTTCTTTTTTATTATATTTTATTAATTGGAGGAGAAGAATTGGCCGATAGAAATAAAGTATCAGCGGTCATTGGGATGTGGACGCCAAATATTGCCCTTGCTATAATTGCCCTTTATCTTACTCTATATACTATACGTGAACGTTCACCCATACCCATTTTGCCATTTTTTAAAAAGAAAGTGAAGGATTAATTTTTATACCTTTAGAACATAGCTAAACAATAGGACAATTGAAAAAAATTTAACGTGTTCCATGATCTTTACATTTTTGGGTGGGTTCAGTTCCAACCTTAAAAATTTCCGTCTCAATAGGACATGCTGGCCAGGGAGATTTTTTAGTCACTGCACAAATTTCACTATATTTGATTCCGCTTGGTTTATCAAAGTTTTTAACAGGAAGATCCAGGATATCATGGGCATCTCTCATAAACCGTGCCCAAGCAGGAAGCGCTGCTTTAGAGCCGTCTTGCCCCGGACCAAGTGGAACACGAAAATCATCAACTCCAAACCAACCACCAGCAGCGATCTGGGGTGTAAATCCCACAAACCAAGCATCACTCCAACCTTGGGTGGTTCCAGTTTTACCTCCTGCAGGTCTGTTAAATTTATATTTCCAACGGGCGCTTCCACCGGTTCCTCGATCCATAACTGTCTGCAATAGACTTGTCATCAAATAGGCGGTTTCTTCGCTTAGTACCTCTTTCCTTTCAGGGTAAAACTCTTTTAAAACATTCCCATATCTATCTTCAATTCGTTTAATTGCATATGGTTTAGAATAAACGCCTTTATTTGCATAAGCGCTATAAGCTGCAACTATTTCAATAGGGTAAACTTCAGATGTCCCTAAGGCGAGAGCATCTACAGCACGAATATCAGTTGTAATTCCCATTCGTTTTGCAGTTCGTTTTACCTGTTCCGCAGGAGCGATATCCTGTTGAACCATTCGAACCGAAATCAAATTCATTGATTTTCTGAGACCCTCCCTTAATGTTGTGAGGCCCCCAGTACTCCCGTCATAATTCTGTGGTTTCCACTTCACCCAAGATCCATCCACATTCTGTACATTTAAAACAACGGGCTGATTTAAAAGTTGTTCTGTAATAGGATATCCATTTTCTAAAGCTGTGGTGTAAACGAATGGTTTAAAAACTGATCCAGGCTGACGCTTCGCCTGAACAGCACGGTTGAATTGGTCATGATAATCGGGTCGGCCACCAATCATTGCAAGAATTCCACCGGTCGAAGGATCCAGAGCTATAAACGCACATTGAACCAATAATTTATCTCGCAAATCTTTATAAAGTTTACCATCCCCTTCTAACATCATTTTCACAGAATCTTCTGGATAAATAGTTAGAAATGCAAGGTTTTCAAATTCTTCTCGATTCGCAAATAATCTACGGTTAAGCCTATCCTGATCATCCCTAATTGACTTCATAACCGCATCTTCAGCAATGGATTGAAGTCGTGAATCAAGCGTTGTATAAATTTTTAATCCATCCCGATAAATATTCACACCCAATGCTTCATCTTGCTTTTCCAAAAGCCGACGAATATATTCGGTAAAATAAGGTGCAGTTCCTCTCTTGGGCTCTTCCTGTACTGAATCAAGTGATTTTGCTCTATGTTCTGCATAAATGGCATCACTAATAATGGCTTGGTCTCTTAATAATCGAAGGACGGTATTTCTCCTGCGAATTGCACGATCCGGGTGGTGAATAGGCGAATAACTAGCTGGTGCTGGAAGGAGCCCAACTAACAAGGCTGATTCATCTAAAGTTAAATCGATAGACTCTTTTCCAAAAAATCTTTTTGTTGCAGCTTCAACACCATAAGTACCATGTCCAAAATGGACTGTATTGAGGTACATTTCAAGAATTTCATCTTTCGTATATGTCCTCTCAATTTGGATAGCTGTTACCACTTCTTTAATCTTTCGGATAATACTATCTTCAAACCCAACTGACTTATACAGGTTTCGTGCCAATTGCTGAGTAAGCGTACTAAACCCCTGACGATAACTCATGGATAAGGTATTGATGACAATTGCCCGAGCTACACTTCTAAGTGATAATCCCCAATGGTCATAAAATCGACGGTCCTCCGATGCAACAACGGCATTTTGCATATGGGTTGGAATCTTATCTAACTCAACAAAAACTCGCTTTTGAATAAATAATTCATTAAGCACCTTTCCATCAGCAGAATAAATACGTGTAACCAAATCCGGATTATAATTCTCTAATTGCTCGATGGACGGAAGGTTTTTAGATAGAATTATGACAAAACTTAATACCGCTAACATTCCAATAATAATGACAGCAATACATCGTCGAATAACTCGACTGATATTGATGTTTGGTAGAGAGTTAGCCATAAGAAATTTTACACTTTACCCTGATTCGCAATACAGGGATTTTGAACAAAAACAGAATATCTGAAAGAAAGTTCCGACGAATCAATCTTTCTTTTGGGGATGAATCATATTTTCAGGCTTTACTAAGTTATCAAAATCTTCACCTGACATATATCCTAATTCAATAATTGTTTCCCGAAGCGTCGATTTATTTTTGAATGCTTTTTTTGCAACTTCGGCCGCTTTATCGTATCCTATATGGGGATTTAATGCGGTAACCAACATAAGCGAATTATATAAATTATAATCAATACGTTCTTGATTGGGTTCAATTCCCTGAACTGCATGCTCAGAAAAAGATCTGCAACCATCGGCCAATAAACGAATAGATTGTAGAATATTGTAGGCAATTACCGGGCGATAAACATTTAATTCAAAATTCCCTGAGGCGCCTGCAATTGTAATTGTTGTATCATTACCCATGACTTGAGTACATAACATTGTGAGAGCTTCACATTGAGTTGGATTCACTTTGCCAGGCATAATAGACGAACCCGGTTCATTTGCAGGAATCGAAATTTCACCAATTCCAGATCTCGGTCCACTCGCAAGCCAACGAATATCGTTTGCAATTTTAAATAATGATCCTGCAATTACTTTGAGAGCACCCGATAATTCAACAATACAATCCTGACCACCTAACGCTTCAAATTTATTTTCTGCCGTCTTAAATGGATGCCCGGTCAATTCTGATATTTCCTTAGCAACCGCTTCACCAAACCCTTCCGTGGAATTAATCCCCGTACCCACTGCAGTACCACCCATTGCCAATTCATAACAATGGTCCAATGCTTTTTCTACACGACTCAATCCATGATCCAAAGCAGCCACATACCCAGAAAATTCTTGCCCAAGACTTAATGGAGTTGCATCCTGAAGATGAGTCCTTCCCAACTTTATAATAGAAGAAAATGCTTTTACTTTTTCATCCAATGTATCCCGCAACTGTCTCATAGCCGGGATTAATTGCAGATGAACGCTCTCAACTGCAGCGATATTAATGGCTGTAGGAAATGTATCATTGGTAGATTGACTCATGTTTACATGGTCATTGGGGTGAATGGGATCCTTGCTTCCTAGTTCTCCACCGAGCATTTCGATAGCCCGGTTTGCAATTACCTCATTGAAATTCATATTGGTTTGGGTGCCAGATCCAGTTTGCCAAACCACTAAAGGAAAATGGGTATCTAATTTTCCTTCTATGACTTCATCAACTGCTCGATGAATCGAGGAACGAATGGTTTTGTCCAAGTTCCCGAAAGAATGATTTACGGTAGCAGCGGCTTTTTTTAATAGACCGTAGGCTCGAATGAATTCTCTGGGGAATCGTTCTCCGCCGATCTTGAAGTTTTCAAAAGAGCGTTGTGTTTGTGCACCATAGTATCGATCTGACGGTACTTCGATCGGGCCGATACTATCCCGTTCTGTACGTGTTTTCATTTTAGCTAACTACCCACGTATCACCGGCATTCAATAGGTCTTGAACACAACTCGTCCCTTTTATTTTTTTAGCCATTTCAACTTGATTCACCATTTCTTGGTTATAGGATGGTTTATCAATTGAATAAATAACACCAATGGGTTCAGGAAGTACAGGATGGGTTGTCCAATTTGCAATGATATGAGCCAAATTTAAATCCGATTCGTCATGAACCAATATTTCATCTAAACTATGTTTTTCCATATCAACCACAGTGGCTTTGGATCCTTCCAATTTGATTCCTTTTGTCCCTTTGGCAAAAATCATGGGCTCATTGTTTTTCAATTCAATCACATTATCAAATTTATCTACCCCAGTGTATTCTTCAAATGCATGGTCATTGAAAATGTTACAATTCTGGTAAATTTCAATGAAGGAACCTCCATCATGCTTATAAGATCTTAACATCATTTCTGCCAAATGCTTCTGCCAACGATCAATGGTTCTAGCTACAAACGTTGCCTGAGCGCCTAATGCAAGAGAAGGCGGATTTAATGGGTAATCGATAGATCCAAAAGGAGATGCTTTTGTCTTTTTTCCTTGTTCAGATGTAGGTGAATATTGACCCTTGGTTAATCCATAAATCCGATTGTTAAACATCAAAATATTTAAATCCATATTCCGACGCAAAACATGCATAAAATGGTTTCCACCGATAGAAAGTCCATCTCCATCTCCGGTAACAACCCAAACGGATAAATCAGGATTGGCGATTTTTACCCCGGTTGCAACGGCGGGTGCGCGACCATGGATGGTATGAAACCCATACGTATTCATATAATACGGGAATCGACTGGAACACCCAATCCCAGAGACAAAAACAAATTCTTCTTTTTTCCGTCCAAAAGTTGGCATGATTTTTTGTGTTTGGGCTAAAATGGCATAGTCACCACAACCCGGACACCAACGAACTGCTTGGTCAGATTCATAATCTTTTTTAGTAAGTAAAGGTACTTGCACGTCAGTCATAATATTAATCCAGTTTCTTTTTAACAGTTTCTACAATGGTCGAAGCACTAATCGGTCGACCACGGACAAGGTTTAATCCCTGTGCATCAACAAGATACTCAGAGCGAATCAATCTTAAGAATTGTCCCAAATTAATTTCTGGAACTAATACATTTTTAAATCCAATGATTATTTCTCCTAAATCTTTAGGTAAGGGGCTTATCCATCGGATATGAGCATGGGATACTTTATTTCCTTCCTCACGTAAAGTTTCGACGGCAGATCGACAAGAACCATAGGTCCCACCCCAACTCAAAACTAACATATCGCCGTGGTCATCACCAAATATCTCTGTTGGCGCTATATCCTGTTGGATTCGATTGACTTTTTCCTGCCTTAGTTCAACCATTTTGTGGTGATTATCTGGATCGTAGGAAACATGACCTGTATTTTCTGCTTTTTCAATGCCTCCCAACCGATGTTCAAGTCCAGGCGTACCTGGGATTGCCCACGGACGAGATAGTGTTTTTTCATCACGAAGGTATGGAAGATATTCTTCCTCACTATTTTTCTCCTGAGCAAAATTCACATCAATATCTTCTAATTCATCTACATTTGGGATTTTCCAGGGTTCGGAACCATTCGCTAAATATCCGTCAGTAAGTAGTATTACGGGTGTCATATATTTAAGTGCAATTTTGCACGCTTCATAAGCGGCGAAGAAACAATCGCCAGGCGTTGCTGCAGCAATCACCGGCAAGGGTGCTTCTCCATTTCTTCCGTAAAGTGCTTGATTCAAATCGGATTGTTCTGTCTTTGTTGGTAACCCTGTACTAGGCCCTCCTCGCTGAACATTAATTATGACCATGGGTAATTCTGTAATAACCCCCAAACCGAGCGCTTCACCTTTTAAAGCAATACCTGGACCCGAAGTAGCTGTGACTGCCAGTTTACCCGTAAAGGCTGCACCCACGACAGATGAAATACCTGCAATCTCATCTTCAGCCTGAAATGTTTGGACACCAAAATGTTTCCAGGTTGCAAGCGTATGAAGAATATCACTGGCAGGGGTAATGGGATAACCACCATAAAACAAATCCAATCCTGATTTTTCAGATGCGGCCAATAACCCGAGAGATGTTGCAAGGTTTCCATTCATGTTTCGATACGTACCTGTGGGTAAATTTGCTTTTTCCACCTTAAATCTTGTCATGAATAATTCAGTTGTATCTCCAAAATTATATCCTGCATTTAACGCGCGAGTATTTGCCTCAATGATTGCGTCTTTCCCTTTGAATTTTTTCTTCAACCAAGCTTCTGTAGCATCTAAAGGACGGTCATACATATAAAATAAGACACCCAACGCAAAAAAGTTTTTGGTTCGTCCAATGAGTTTTGGGGACATTTCAATCCCTTCACAAGCTGCGGTTACCATTTTATTCATTTCAATTGGAATGATTGTAAAATAATCATCCAATGATCCATCCTCAAGCGGGTTGGATTCAAATCCCGCAAATTTCAAATTCTTTTTAGTGAAAGCGTCAGTATTAATTATCATTGTACCACCGGGAATCAATTCGTTTCTATGAACTTTAAGCGCCGCAGGATTCATGGCAACCAGCACATCGGGTTTATCACCGGGGGTGTGAATATCTTTAGAAGAAAATTTAATTTGAAATGCACTCACTCCAGCTAATGATCCGGCAGGAGCACGAATTTCTGCGGGAAAATCTGGTAAAGTGCTTAAATCATTTCCGACGATTGCAGTCGTTTCAGTGAAACGTCCGCCTGTTAATTGCATTCCATCCCCGGAATCGCCGGCAAATCGAATTACAGCTTCGTCAATTGTTTTGAATGTTTTTCCCATAGGTATATTATTTGAATTGATTGGTTAAAGTTTCTGCGGAAAGAAAGAAATTATTTGGTTTTATAATAATGATTTAGATGTTTTTAATATTTCGTAATGAATTTGTTTCGGAATTTACCTAGATGTTTCTAAAGTGAGAAAGAAATTAATTCCATTTTTTCTTCCATTAACTCTTCGATTTCATTCTATTAAATTCTTGATATGAATGACCGAGATAAAATAAGACTTACTACCTTAAGTCACGGCTCTGGTTGAGCATCCAAGATAGGTCCTGGTGACCTAGCCCAGGTTCTGGGTGATCTTAAAATGCAACCGCATGATTCCGTCGTTGTGGGCTTTGATGGCTCAGACGATGCCGCCGCCGTGCGTCTTGATGACGGTAAAATTCTTGTCCAATCGGTGGATTTTTTCACGCCGATTGTTGATGATCCTTACCAGTTCGGGCAAATCGCAGCCGCCAATGCACTCTCCGATATTTATGCCATGGGTGGAAAACCTCTTTTCGCATTGAACATTGTGGGGTTTCCAATTAACGATTTACCCAAATCCATATTGACAGAAATACTACAAGGCGGTGCAGATAAAGCTCAAGAAGCGGGCATCCCCATTGTCGGTGGACATTCCGTGGATGATAAAGAACCGAAATACGGTTTGGTTGTAACGGGAGAAGTGGATGAAGCCAAGATGTGGAGGAATTCCGGCGCCCAAGTTGGCGATGTGCTGGTTTTGACCAAAGCACTGGGAACTGGTGTGATTGCCACAGCCATTAAAAAAGGTGTGGCTCCGGAAGAATCCATTGAAGCAGCCATTGAAACAATGTCAACCTTAAATAAAGGCGCTGCGGATGCGCTGGATGGATTGGATGTTCATGCAGTTACGGATGTTACAGGTTTTGGGCTTTTGGGACATTTAAAAGAAATGTGTCAGGGAAGCGGTGTATCAGCTAAAATCAATTTCTCCAATTTATCTTTTTTACCAAAAGTTCGGGATTTGGCAGAAGCCGGTATCATGGCCGGTGGAACTCGCCGCAACCTGGAGTATGTTAAAAAATATGTTAAGTTTGATTCTGCTCTTTCAGAATTAGATCAACTTCTCGCTGCCGATGCCCAAACTTCAGGCGGTTTATTAATATCACTTTCTAAGGATAATGCAGAAATTTTTATTAATACTTTTGGGCCGGATGGGAAAATTATTGGTCGAGTTATTCAAAAAGAATCCAACTCAATTTCATTAGTCTAAACTATACCCGACAAATTTAGTCTTAATTAACTTATTGGATTAAATATAAACTGTTTGTAGTATTCAAGACAAAATAGGTCGTATTTATGTTAAAAATTACACGCAAAGTTGAATATGCACTCATTGCTTTGAGTCAAATGCAAATGAAGGAGGATGAATCTCTGACTTCGGTTAAAGAAATATCTCAACAAAACGACATTCCTTATGAGCTTCTGGCCAAGACAATGCAACTGTTAGCCAGAGCAGAAATTGTGGAGGCTGTAAAAGGACCTCATGGTGGTTACCGATTAAAAAAAGATCCAACAGAAATTAAAATGACTACATTTTTTGAAATCATTGAAGGCCCCATGGGTTTTATGGATTGTTACTTTGATTCAAATTGTGATCAAATTCATTCTTGTTCAATCCGAACCCCTATCCAAAGAATTAATGATTCTATCCGTGACATGTTTAACAATATTTCACTCAATGATATTACGAGGTCTGTATGAGCCATTCCTTAAAACCTGAAATTATTGAAGTATTAAAACAGTGCTTCGATCCGGAAATCCCTGTGGATTTATGGAATCTTGGACTGATCTACGATATTGATCTGAATTCACAAGAAAATGAAAAAACGGATGTGAAGATTACCATGTCTCTCACAACGCCGGGATGTGGTATGGGACAACAAATGGCCAACGATATTAAAGAAAAGGTGTCCGGCATGGATGAAGTAAATGACGTGGATGTATCGGTTACGTTTGATCCACCATGGAAACCGGAAATGATGACTGATGAAGCCCGAAAAAAATTAGGATTTGATCCAACACCTGTCCCAAAAAATGAACCAAAAATTGAAACGGAGTGGGAATAATGAGTGAAGCAACACAAAACCAGAAAACAATTGAAAATCAACAACACGCATTTCAAAATGCAAAAATAACTGTCACCAAAAATGCAGTAAAACGGCTCAAATCTGTTATGAGTTCCGATGGGAAAGATAATCATTTTCTCCGTATGTCGGTCGAAGGCGGAGGATGTTCCGGTATGACCTATAAAATGGATTTTGAAAATAAGAAAGGTGAATTTGATAAAGAGTTTGAATCCAATGGACTTACCATTATTTGTGACTTAAAAAGCTGGCTTTATTTAAAAGATATTGAAGTCGATTTTTCAGATGATTTATTAAATGGCGGATTCAAGATCAAGAATCCAAATGCTGAACGAACCTGCGGTTGCGGTACGAGTTTTTCCGCTTAACAAGTAATTACGAAAAATGAGTAACGAACAACAAATCATAGATGAAAGTCTGACGAAAGATTACGAATACGGTTTTGTAACCGATATTGAATCGGAAACCTTACCGCCGGGTCTTGATGAAAGTGTGATTAGAATCATTTCGGCAAAAAAAGAAGAACCGGAATGGTTGTTGGAATGGCGATTGAAAGCTTATCGTCAGTGGCTTAAAATGGACGAACCAAAATGGGCGAAAGTGGTTTACCCAGAAATTGATTACCAAGCGATCAGTTATTATTCGGCACCCAAGAAAAAAGAGCTGACCAGTTTAGATGAAGTAGATCCAGAACTCCTAGCCACTTACACGAAACTCGGGATTCCGTTAGAAGAGCAGAAAATGCTTTCGGGTGTTGCAGTTGATGCCGTTTTCGATAGTGTTTCCGTGGCAACCACCTTTAAGACTGAATTGAAAAAAGCAGGCGTTATTTTTGGAAGTTTCTCTGATGCTGTTAAAAATTATCCCGATTTAGTTCAAAAATATCTCGGCTCCGTTGTGCCCTACACAGATAATTATTACGCCACGCTGAATTCTGCGGTTTTTACGGATGGATCATTTGTTTACATTCCCAAAGGGGTTCGCTGTCCCATGGAACTCTCGACCTATTTCCGAATCAATGAAGCCAATACTGGGCAATTCGAGCGAACTTTAATTATCGCTGATGAAGGAAGTTATGTGAGCTATTTGGAAGGATGCACCGCACCGCAAAGAGATGAAAACCAGCTTCATGCAGCCGTGGTAGAATTGGTGGCTCACAAAGATGCAACCATCAAATATTCCACGGTCCAAAACTGGTATCCGGGACATCCGGAGACGGGCAAAGGTGGCATCTATAATTTCGTTACAAAGCGTGGAATCTGTTCGGGTGATAATTCACGCATTTCTTGGACCCAAGTGGAAACAGGATCTGCAGTCACATGGAAATATCCATCCTGTATTTTGAAAGGTGATAATTCTGTTGGGGAATTTTATTCTGTGGCCGTGACAAATAATTACCAACAGGCGGATACGGGCACAAAAATGATTCACATCGGAAAAAATACAAAAAGCACCATTATTTCGAAAGGCATCTCTGCTGGTCAAGGTCAACAAACTTATCGTGGTGAAGTCAAAATTATGAAAGGGGCGGAAAATGCCCGCAATTTTTCTCAATGCGATTCAATTTTGATCGGAGATAAATGCGGAGCACATACTTTCCCTTATATTGATGTTCGGAATCCATCGGCACAAATGGAGCACGAAGCAACTACATCCAATATTGGAGAAGATCAGCTATTCTATTGCAACCAACGAGGGCTTTCTACAGAAAATGCCGTCTCAATGATTGTGAACGGTTTTTGCAAGGATGTATTCAAGGAATTGCCCATGGAATTTGCCGTGGAAGCAACCAAACTTATGGAAGTGACTTTGGAAGGAAGTGTGGGGTAAAAATAAAAGTGTTTCAATTTTCATGTGTTAATGTGTTCCAAGATTCGTGCTTCTTAACACTGACCATTTTATCCACAATCAATTTTTCAAATTAATTCTATAATTACGTTTTACATAATTAGAAACAACTCCACTATTCATTTACAACCATGCTAAAAATTAAAAACCTCCACGCTGGTGTTGACGGCAAAGAAATCTTGAAAGGGCTCAACCTATCCATTAAAGCCGGTGAAATGCACGCTATAATGGGACGAAACGGTTCAGGGAAAAGTACCTTGGCCAATGTGATCACGGGTCGGGAAAGCTACAATGTTTCAAAAGGGGATGTCCTATTTAATAACGAATCCATTTTAGATTGGTCTCCGGAAGCTCGTTCTTTGGCCGGCATTTTTATGTCATTCCAATATCCGATAGTGATTCCCGGGGTCAATAATACTTATTTTCTAAAAGCTGCCCTGAATGCCAAACGGAAACACACAGGCGAAAAGGCATTAGATGCAGCCGGATTTTTGAAACTCATCAAAGAAAAATTGAATGAGGTTGACATGGATCCAAAATATCTGCAACGCGCTGTGAATGAAGGATTTTCGGGTGGTGAGAAAAAACGAAACGAAATCCTGCAAATGCTCACATTAGAACCCAAGTTGGCCATATTGGATGAGACCGATTCAGGTCTGGATATTGATGCATTAAAAATTGTGGCAGATGGCGTGAATAATTTCCGAAACGCTGATCGATCTTTTCTTGTGATCACCCATTATCAGCGTCTTTTAAAATATATTGAGCCGGATTTTGTTCATGTATTGATTGATGGACAAATTGTGAAATCCGGCGGAAAAGAGTTGGCATTAGAACTGGATGAAAAAGGGTACGGCTGGCTGGAATCATGAATCTTTCCAATTTCCAAACTGAATTTGACAAAATGATAAACCGGGACTATTTCTCGGATAAAGTTCATCCCATGAGACAGGAAGCCTTCTCAAAATTTTTGGAATTTGGATTGCCAACAAAAAAGTGGGAAGACTGGCGATTCACAAATTTATCATCCATATCAAAAGGGGAATTCCGATTATCTGAAATTCAAGACTCGCCAAAAGGGAATATTGATATTTCCCAATACGATATGAATGATTTAGAAACGATTGTCATTTACAATGGACATTATCAAGAAGCGATGTCATCCATTCCAAATGGTGTTCAACTTTTATCAGGTTCTGACTTTCTGGAAAAAACAAATTGGGAATTCAATTCGCCTGAAACATCTCCCTTTGATCTCCTAAATACAGCATTCATGGATAGCGGAATGTCTATTGTTGTTGACCAAAATGTTGAAGTGAAAAAACCAATTCGGATGCTATTTATTTCTTCCGGTTTAGAAAGTCTCATGGTAACACCCCGATTTCATATTGATTTAGGTGAATCCAGTTCATTTACATTTGTGGAACATCATGTTGGAGAATCCACTTCCTTTTTTCAAAATGAATCGGTCTTTATTACTCTAGGGCAAAATGCCCAATTGGATCATATTCGGATCCAATCCAATTCACCATCAACCGTGAATATGGCGAATCTTCATGTAAAACAAGAGCGCAACAGCACCTACTCCTTCTTCCAGTATGCCGATGGTGGGAAACTGGGTCGCTTAAATATCCATGTGGATTTAGAGGGTGAAGGCGCAGATTGCTCCTTGAATGGATTAGCATTGTCCAACGACCATCAACATATAGATAATCATATTATTACAGATCATCTGGTACCACATTGTACCAGTTCACAAAATTTCAAAACGGTTCTACAAGATAAGTCTTCCGGCGTCTTCAATGGGAGAACAATTGTAAGAAAAGATGCGCAAAAAACCGATTCGAGTCAATCGAATAAGAATCTTTTATTGTCTGAAAATGCCTTAATGAATTCTAATCCACAGCTCGAAATTTATGCAGATGACGTAAAATGTGCCCACGGTTCATCAACCGGCGCTTTAAATCAGGATGCCTTGTTTTATCTTCGTTCTCGGGGATTGGATATCTTGTCTGCGAAAGCATTAATGGTTCGAGGATTTGCCACTGAATTATTGGATAGAGTGAATCATGAATCCATCCGAGAATTCATTACCCAGCGATTTGATCAATGGTTAACAGAGAATACGACTTCGGATAATTCACTATCAAGGTAATAACCTAAATTAGTATTGGAATAATAATGGAAAGAAAAATCGTATCAGAAATTAATTATGTAAAACGTAAATATGTAATGGGTACCCTTTACGTTTTATCATCTGTATCATTTTCGGTCGATGGTTTAAATATAATTTTGTTTTCATAACTGATGATTAATCTGACTTCAAAATGACTATCCAAGAAAATTTAAACGAATTAAATGAACTTTTTTCCATTTTTGATAATCCGAGGGACAAGTTCATCCAACTCATGGATATGGCAAAAGAGCTGGGCGGTTTAACCGAATCAGAGAAAACTGAAACGAATAAAATTTATGGCTGCACGTCCCAAGCTTGGGTGGTGGGCGCAGAAAATATTGATGGTACTTTTTCATTCAAAACGGATTCTGATGCTATGATTGTTAAAGGACTTTTAGGGTTATTGGAAAAAATATTTAATGGGCAAAATTCGGAAAATATTTTATTAATTCAGAGTTCCGATATTTTGGATTCAATAGGTTTGGACGGTGCTGTAACAAACCAAAGAACCAATGGATTCTCCAGCGCCATAGAAAAAATTAAAGGACTTGTCAAATGAATCAAGTACCAAACGAATCAATCCGGTTATTAAGAGATGTGGATGCCTATATGGTTCCATCCGGAGATGAAGTAAAATTGTTGGCTGGAAACCTCGTTCGGGTCACGCAAGCATTGGGCGGGAATTACACCATTCTCATGAATGGAAATATGGTACAAATCACAGCTGAAAATGCCGATGCACTTGGATTTGACACACCAAACAAACCTGACTCCCAAGTGCCAAAAGGTGATTTGGAAAACCAAATTTGGGATCAACTCAAAACATGCTACGATCCGGAAATTCCTATTAATATTGTTGAACTTGGACTCATTTATGGTTTAGATATTTCTGATATTGATGATGGGAAAAAAGTACATATCAAAATGACTTTGACCGCACCCGGATGTGGAATGGGACCTGTCATCGCTGGTGAAGTGGATCGTAAAGTAAATGGATTGGAAAGTGTTGAAAATGTACATGTAGAATTGGTATGGGAACCCCAATGGAACCGAGACATGATGAGTGAAGCGGCTCAACTTGAACTGGGAATGTTTTAGGATTATAATTGCCACGAAGATCGCGAAGTCACGCTAATTATTATTAAAAAAGTTCTTATTAAAAACCAAAATTGAAAATGAAAACAGATCGAGTTATTTGATGAAAAATAAACCCTTTGTGTTTATTGGTGAGCTTTGCGGCTAAATAAATGGGTTACTCACCTCAAAAGATTAAAAATGATTTCCCAATTTTTACCGATTCAGATTTGGTGTATTTGGATAATGCGGCTACATCGCAAAAACCACAATCTGTTTTGGATGCGGTTGATTCAATGTATAAAGAAGCCAATGCCAACGTCCACCGCGCCCTTTATTCTTTGGGAAGTGAAGCCACAGAACGGTTTGAGAATTCCCGGAAAAAAGTGGCCAATTTTATTGGTGCTGATTCAAAAGAAATAATTTTTACGAGTGGAACGACTGAATCCATTAATCTGTTGGCTCGCTCTCTTGGAAATACCTTAAAGCCAGGAGATGAGATATTGATTTCTGAAATGGAACATCATTCCAATATTGTTCCCTGGCAAATGGCAGCACAACGAACTGGCGCCACCTTAAAATATTTATCCATCACAGATACAGGTGAATTGGATCTCACAAATCCTGAGAATTATTTCACGTCGAATACAAAAATTGTATCCTTAACCCACATGTCCAATGTTTTAGGAACAATTAACCCCATAAAATATTTGGCTAAATTGGCCCATGATGTTGGTGCAATCCTCATCGTGGATGGCGCACAAGGTGCTTCCCACATCCCTGTAAATATAAAAGAATTAGACTGTGATTTTTATGCTTTTTCAGGACATAAAATGTTGGGACCAACGGGTATTGGCGTTTTGTGGGGAAAAACGGAATTGTTAGAAGAAATGGAGCCTTTTATGGGCGGCGGTGAAATGATAAATACCGTTACCATGGAATCATCTACCTGGAATGATATTCCCTACAAATTTGAAGCGGGTACACCAAATTTTGCTCAAGCGGTTGGCTTGGGGGCAGCCATTGATTATTTAGAAAATATTGGGATGAATGAGATAGCCGATCATGAGAATACTTTAACTCAATATGCCATGAACAAATTGAACAATGTCGATGGGTTAAGGATTCATGGTTCTGCAAAAGATCGAGGCGGTGTAATCAGTTTTAATGTGGATGGGATTCATCCCCACGATTTAGCACAATTTTTAAATGAAGATAATATTGCGATTCGGGTGGGACACCATTGCGCACAACCGCTACTGAAAACTTTGGGAGAAACGGCCACCGCAAGATTGAGTTTTTATATTTATAATGATGAATCAGATGTGGATAAATTTTGTGCATCATT
>JAPYRR010000119.1 GCA_029936885.1 Fidelibacterota bacterium
TAAGAATACAATCTGTTCCCATTGCCTTCGAAACTTCATAATCGTGAACTGTATCGCCAATCATTACCACCTCATTAGATTCGTAATCTAAAGTGGACATCCAAGATTTACCTAGATTGACTTTGCTATGTGCAAAGTGATCTTCCAAGCCATTAACTCCATCAAATTTATTCTGAAGTTGGTAATACTTAACTGTTTCATTAAGGATGTTTTGATTTTGAGCAGAAAGTATAGAATGAGAGATTCCAACTTTAGAAAGTGTATCCAAAACCGATTCAATCTTGGTATATAAGGATGCATCAAATTTTCGCTTTTTGAAATCATGGATGAACTCCATACCACAAACCTCGAATGGTTCTACTGAAAAATCAAATCCCAGTTTTACATAATAATCACGTACCGGAAATGTAAAATGTTCTCGATAATCATCAATTGTTATTGAATTCAAACCACGCTTCTTGAGAATATTATTCATAATTTCAACACATAACCAGGCATCATCGATGAGTGTGCCATTCCAATCCCAAATAATATGTTTATATTTCATTCAGTGGATAAATCTAATTTTCTCAAAAAATCATGGGTAAAAATCCCATCACTATGACCATCACCCCATGTAATTCGAATGGCATAATGTCCCACTTTGATTACATTTTTTAACTCGTAGGCTGCACCCAATTTCTTCACGTGAACACCTTTATATACATTTCCAAATATATCTGATTCTCCTGAACAATTTGCGCATGGACAATTATCCCGTAATATTAAATAATCTATAAATGTTTCTTTATTATCACTCCAACTAATTGCCAACCCATTTGGAAAATTAATCAGCTCTTTTATTGTTATTGTCATAAAGTATTTCTGCCTATTTAAATGAAAAATTTAAAATACACCACAAAAAGTGTATTTTATCCCGTTGTTCCACTTGTATAAACTACTGAATTCTCATAAATTTATTCACAATTTGGAATCAAACATTAGATTGAAACTTCTTAAGACTGTCATCGCAGCCATATTGGCAGCCACAATAACTTTTGCAAACTCATTTTCTATAGAGTTGCCACTTAGACCCATCCAAAATACACTGGATATTAACGGGAATCACTACCCCGACTTCTTTGCATTTGGAAATTCTGGCTTACACCGCTCACTACATATTTTCGACGTAACCCCTAAAGGACTCTCTAAAATCTGGTCTTTTACACTAAATGAAAATCAAAATGGCTATATAGTTGATGCAATATTATCTGATTTTGATGGCGATGGAAATAGTGAAATTTTAGCCGCTGTAGAATTAGAAAATCAACCTGGAAAAATTTATTTATTCCCATCTGCAGGGGGTAATTTCAGCAAAAAACCATCAGAAAAATTCTCCTATCCCGATGCACGAAATAACATGCGACTCTCTCAATTACAAACTATTGACTGGGATAATGATGGTGATGATGATATTGCAATGGTGATGGGAAGCCCCAATCGCAGTGCAATGGTCTGCCATATCAATAACGGGAAATTCGAGGTGATGGAAAAAATTGCCGACGACTTTGTAAAAAATACCTTTGGTCTCCTATTACTCACCTCTGGCGATTTTGATGGAGATAATATTGATGATTTGATTATTATTAGTAATGGATTAGAACCAACTAGTTTTCAGTATTTATCTAAATCATCACCGAAAGTGGTCAATTTTAATACTAAAGGACCCATTTCATTTGTAGCTGAACCTGCAGATATTAATAATGATAATGTAGATGATTTATTATTTTTAACTCTAAATGGGCATCTGTTTTCCCCCGTTTGGGAAAAACCCATTGCCCTAGATCATAGCGATTATAAACATATTTTTACAGATTTGAATGCTATTTCAAATTCATTAAATATATTCGCCTTCTCTCAAAAAGGGGATATACAAAAGTTTCAACTTAATCGTAATAATACCCTTGTTTCAATGGATGCCTACTATCCATCCTTTTTTGCTAAAGAAATTGAAAGCCCAGAAATATTATATATCAATAATAGTCAAGAAGTATTGATTTTTCATGATGGCGATGAACCCGAAATATCCACTTTAGAATTAGAACCATTTATAGATTATTCAAAACAACGTCGAAGTGATGGACGTGAAGCCAATATTATTTTAAAATCAGAATTATTATATAGTCATCCCATAGAAAAGATGGAATCCTTTGACTTTTCAGAATTTAAAACTGACTCACTTCCTGATGGCATGGAATTCAATCTTGATGCTTTCGCTCTGGACTGGACTCCCACATTAAACCAACTGGGTTTTCATGAACTGAATTATCATACCGCTTTCAATATTAAAGGTGATTTACTCATTAATCTAGATGAGGGGACTATTGTTACGCCCACATCTTCAGATACGTCTGTGACACATAGCCATCTCTTTTATGTAAATGACCAACCATTCTTTGCTAAAAATAATTCCATTGACTTTCTTGTGGTGAACAAGGATACATTGAATGCTAACTTTTTGATCAAAGATAGAAATATTGATGCAATTATTAATGTTGGGGTAAATACTTCTCAAACAGCTACACATTCATATACGAATCCACCTTCTGAAGAAGATAGCCCAATTTCAAATTCTGAGACTGAATCTCCAACGGATGATGCTCCAGAGAATGAAACGGAAGTTGAGGAAGCGATAGAAAATACAGCATCAGAAACTGTTGAAGAAGATAATAGTGCAGTATCTGAACCCATTGAAACTGATAAAACTGAAAATACTGACAAAACAGAATCTACGGATACTGAATTGGATGATGATTATTCAGATATCAAACGGCGAGAAAGTCAATTCCAATGGGCACCTAATGTGGAACCTGGACTCTATCCGTTTACACTTTGGGTGAATGATTTACATAACTCTGACTCCCTCAGAATTAGCATCCGCGTACATCCACGGATTTATTTGGATGACAATCAAACTAACTTTATTCTAACTGTGGGTAAAGCCTTTGAATTTAAATTAAATGT
>JAPYRR010000120.1 GCA_029936885.1 Fidelibacterota bacterium
TCTTTGAATGGATTTGGATAGTTCCCGTAATCGAATAATTCCAATTTATTGCTCACAATAAACTGAAGGGTCAACGTATCTGAAATATTTCCAACCCTATCGGCAATAATAAATGCCAGGGATGAGTCTAACACGGATAATTCTGGTTTGAGAATGATACTAGTATAAGGTCCCTTCCCTGCTACGGACATATGATCACCAGGATCCCATTCGTTACCGTTTCTTAGATATTTGGTATTATCAGAGTCCAGGTCAATTCCATTTTCATCCTGCGCAAGGATCGTGATCTCAGGGTTTTTGTTCAAATAACTGTTTCGTAAAAAGACCTGTCCATTGATAGATGCCTCCAGGAATGGCGGTGTTTTGTCAGAAGAGGCCATCCAGGCAAATTCCCCGGATCCAGTTCCGGAAAATTCAAAAGCAGATGAATCAACCCAGTTACCCGGAATGGGTTTCCAAGTGAGCCATGATGGATCATAAATAAATAATAGGGTGTCATCTCCCATTATTTTACCTGTCTCCCACACTGCATTCCATGAAATATCATCTTCTAATGCTATTTCAAAAGACATGTATTCAGTGCCCACTTGAAAGGCACTTAAAGATGGCTGACTTGCAATTAAAATATTATCATGTCCGGAAAAAGTAACAATTTTGTTTTCTTCAACCTGCCCTGCTGCCACAGTTAGTGAAATTTCACTAAACAAAATTGTGTCATGAGATGATAAATCCTCAGTTGTTCCTAATCCGGGTGTGATCCAGAAGTGGGTCGCAGTGATCAAGGAATCCAGGACAAAAGTTGTATCTTGCTGTTGGTTGTTTGGCGTTGATAGTTTTAAAAAGAAGCGATGAGTCCCTGAACGCATTGGGAATTCATAGGGTTGCGTAATAAATCCTAATGCAGTCACATAAACAGAATCAGAGAATAATTCTGTTTCATTTATGTCGCTTTCCCACTTGACACTCAGGGTTGCTAATGCATTCCCAGGTTGATTGGATTTATTTTCTATTTTGCCTGCAATACCGATCCTTTGATCATCCAAAGGTGATAATAAAATGGGTTGAATATCCAATTCTTTAAATGTGGTTATCTCATTTACCGCAGACCAAGTTTCATTCCCGTCAACATTTAGGACACGAATTTTAAAATAGACTGTGGAGCCCGTTGAGGAAACTGGGATCTTGGTCTCGAGAAAATAATAAGACTCTACTGCCACCATCCCTGAGAATAAAGAATCACTCACCCAGCATTCTACCTGTTGAATACCAATCGGATCATCTACAAAAACTTTCAACGAAATGCTGTCTCCTTCCACAGGATATTCTGGTTCTATCATCATAATTTGGATGAAGGAGCCGTCCACTTCAAATGGAATATTGAATTGAACATTCTCTGAATTTTCATCTTTGAAAATACCGATGAGTTTAATGGACCCGGAATGAACCGTATCTGGAACTTGTATACTTAGGTTTTGAATGGCAGTTGTACCCGATAAAGGGAAATTGTCGCCATCCAGCCATTGGATAGTTAAAGAATCCACATTGGGAGCGCTAAAATCGAGGTCAACAGTCGCACCGGCAGAAACTGACTGACTATTGGTTGATGGACTAATAGTTGGCTGGGACATGAAAACCAGGGCAGGATCCCCGGTTAAATTGAATTGGAAAATTTGTGATATGGCAATATCGTGGAATGTTGTATTTGTAAACAGGTATTCCATTTTTGCTTCATTGAGGAGTTTACCTATGGGAAGAGATTCATCTGAAAAGAGTCTTTCTTCAACCGGCTGGAGTAATAAATAATCATTAATTATCCACCCAACACCCGCTGCGCCAAACCAACCCACCGCACCGCCTGATTCATAGCCCATCATGCGCCGGCCTAAAGAATTGGGATTTGTCACATCTCCGGTAAAACATGTCATACTTGTAACAAACGGCTGTTTATTTTCATTGGATAATTCTTCCAAATCATCCAGGGTAAAAAGAGAACGATCCCCCCAAACTGCGCCTCCGCCATGTCCCAGAAAATTGATATAAGATACACCCCGTTCCATATAAGAAAGTAAACTGTCTGTCGTCCCCCAAAAAGGTCCACCCTCTGAATACTGATCTATGTATATCCGTTTGGGGAAATAACCTTGTCCAATTATACCATTAAGTAATGCCTCAGTTTGTTCCCTAAAATCCAATTCATATCCACCGATCATCAGGATCGAATTTTGCCATGTTTGGTCTGGAGATTCATGGGCAAACATGGTTTTTTCTACCATGACTGCCAATTCTGTTTCTGTCCGTGCCGGAAACCGGCCGATGGCCAATTCAGGTAAATAATCATTGCCCATCAAAAGTGTGTACCAAAAATCAGAAGAAGCGGCACCATATTTTTCCGTTTGTATTCGCATGGCAGGTATGAATTCATTATCAAAATAATTAGATAGACCCCCAAGTTGATATGGCCACATACCTTGCTGAGCTAAAAGCACAAATTCGGGTTGTATTGACCAGGTTAAATACGCATCTGTCAAAAAGCTTCGGATAGCATAGGGATCCATCATACCATCTGAATAATGTCGGTAAATCGATTCCGGAGTTACAAAAACAGCATTATGAAAATTCTTTAATGGTTCTAAAGCCTGTTTAAAGGAATCAGGTGCAAGAATGATATATTTTGATTCTACGGCCAGGATATCATCCAAGGGATCCATAGCACGAAACCCGAGGGGGATGGCCAAAGAATCTTTCATGATTGCGTGATATTCAGGGGATTCACCTAGGATCTGGTCCTGCATAATAAGGGTCCATTCTCCGTTATCTTCCCCTAGAATAAAATCTCTTAACCTGGATTGATCTTTTTTAAATAGAATTACGTTTGGAGACGAAAATCCCTCAATCAAAAATTGAGAAACAGTTGAATAATTTCCATCTCTGTGGAAAAC
>JAPYRR010000121.1 GCA_029936885.1 Fidelibacterota bacterium
CATTTCTCTGTGTTTCAGGGCGGACATCTACCACGGTGAATTCGTCTATTCGATCCTGAAGTTCTTTGGGTGTAATAATCATGTATTTATGTGCGAAAGTGTTCATGTGTTAAAAACTTAAACACCTTTATACTATAAAACTTTTCCACTTTTCAACCCTTTCCATGGCAACAAATTCACTCTGATTTTTTGACCAACCTGTAATACCGATTCACCCGGCTCCGAAGATAAAATACAATTTGCTTCTAATGATGACGTCAACATATGGGAGCCGATTTTACTCGCCGGTTTACACACCAATTGATTATTCTTAATCCAAGCATTCCCAAATAAAAATCGCGTTTTGACTTTCTCCCGCGGAAATGGTTCAGCCAATATTCCTGTTATTGGTTTTGATTCTGATTTCCCCATCATGGATTCCAATGCTGGCCAAACCCATTCCATAAATCCGATATAAGACGATACAGGATTCCCAGGCAAACCAAAAATCAATGTGTCATTTCCCGTTCCAAAAAAGAGTGGTTTTCCTGGTTTTTGCTCTACTTTCCAAAAATGTTCGGTTACACCCAATTCCATAAAAACGTCTCTAACATAATCGAATCGTCCCATAGAAACGCCCCCGGATGAAATAATCACATCACAAGTTTCCAATGCTTCAGATAAAAATGCTCTCAAGGATTCCTTATCATCTTTAATCACATTCCGCATTATGACTTCGGCACCAGCTTTTGCTGCTAAATCAGCAAAAACAAACAAATTGGAATTATATATTTGACCATCTTTTAATTCAAATCCCGGTTCTACTAATTCATTCCCTGTTCCAAAAATGGCAATTTTGGGCCTTTTGAAAACGGTTAACTCCCCCAAACCAAAAGTGGCACAAGTTCCGATTTCGCTGGGTGTCATTCGTGTGCCTTTCTTGATAAGAATGTCACCTTCATTCATTTCTTCACCCATTCTTCGGATATGCTTCCCACGGTGTGATTCAACCATAATTTGAACAGTATCATCATCAGAAAATCCACTTGAGTCTTCTACCATTATAATAGTATCCGCGCCTTTTGGAATCGCTGCCCCCGTCATACATTGGATGCATTCACCGGGACTTATTTCAACATCCGATGGCATACCGGCAGCGCTAACACTCATCATCTTTAGTGAAATTGGATTTTCTTTTGTCGCCCCAATTGTGTCATTTGCACGAACTGCAAAACCATCCATGGCAGAATTATCAAATCGTGGAGATGGAAATGATGCCACCACATTTTCCGCCAATATCCGACCGCTTGCTTTCTTCAATTGCACCAATTCTGAATCTAATTGAGATAACTGTTTTTGGACAATTGCTTTGGCTTCTTTAAACGGAATCATAATATTTCCTTTGTGTCTACAAAACTTTGTGACATTTACATTAATCCTTTGATAATAAATATGATGGCGAATATAATGACCACCCCCATAACCCGTTGAATTGTTTTTGGATTATACTTGATCGAACCGAAATAAGACCCTGCAAATCCGCCCACTAAAACTGCGCCGATTAAGGGAATCATGAAATCTAAATTAAAAGTGCCTGAATTGTATCTTGCCATAATCCCGACCAACGAGTTTGCCCAAATAAACATAGCGCCTGCTGCGGCCGCTTCTTTTTCTGTCCCCAAACCAAACATGATAATTAAGGGCACCAGATAAATGCCACCGCCAATACCCACTGCGCCAGCAATAAATCCAAGAATCGCGCCCAATACTATAATCATTATCCATTTTTGCGTCTCGGATAATTGAAATGAAAGTGCAAGACCATTGATAATATAGATTCGCACCGCCACCAAGAGTAATGTGCTTATCAGGATAATCTGAAAAATGATTTCTGGGATTTCCAATGATCCCGCAAGGTACGCCATTGGAATTGATGTGATGAGAAAGGGGCCCACTAAATTCAAACGTCCATACCCATTTCGCCAGAAATTGATCATCCCGATAAAAGTAACAACGAGATTAAGCGTTAATGATGTTGTAGGAATCATCGTGTAACTCACGCCCATAATCACCATGATGGCTGTATATGATGACCCGCCACCAAGCCCCACAGATGAATAAATAAAGGCAACAAATAAAAATAAGATGGGTAATAAATATTCAGTCATTATATTTCTATTATATTATTTTTCTCTGCGTTTCATTTAATCTTTTCTTTATTTATCATTTTTTTCTCTGTGTCTCTCTGTGTACTCTGTGTCAAAAATCATAAATGTTTCTCACCCTTCATCATATGAAACGAATGAAATATAGTCGGGATCAACACTCTTAACGCATCCTTCGCTGCACCCGTACTACCGGGTAAACAAATAATAATTGCACCGTTCACAACACCGGCTGTGAGCCGCGACAACATTGCCGTTTTTACTTTGCCCCGACCATAGGCATGGAGCGCTTGTTCAATCCCCGGCAATTTTGAATCGAATAATTTATCCAAGGTTTGGATCGTCAAATCTCTTGGACCTAATCCAGTACCACCCGTTGTGATAATCAATTCAACGCCATCTTTTACCCAAGCTTGGATTATCTGAACCAATTCGCTGGATCCATCCGGCAATACTTTTTGATGATTCGCTTCACAACCTGCATCTGAAAATCCGTTTATCAAAATAGGCCCGGACCGATCTTCACCTTTTCCGGAAGTAATGGAATCACTCAATGTAATAATGCCAACTTTTGGCCGATAATCTGTGGAATGGTCAGATTTTCCACCCACTTTTTCAGTCAATTTTATTTCGCCGATTACCATTGTTTTATCCACACTTTTACACATATCATAAATGGTGAGTGCAGCTCCAGAGACCGCCGAAAGGGCTTCCATTTCAACGCCTGTAGCTTCTTTGGTTTTGACAATTGATTTTATTAAAATAGCAGACTTCTGGA
>JAPYRR010000122.1 GCA_029936885.1 Fidelibacterota bacterium
CTTTCGCTTTGTTCTCGTAAAGTGTAATCTTTTCAAACGTATCGGTAATGAGGTACTGCAAGTCATCCGGTGTATCTTCCCGGATTGTTTTAACAAATTCACCAATATTGGTATAAGGATTTGACTGATATCGGAATTTTTCTATAAACCGTCCTAAAGCATTATTGAATATATCCTTCCCAATAAAATCAGATAAGGTGTACATCATGAGCCCAGCTTTATTGTAATGAATATAGGATTGACTTTCCGTCTCTACTATGGGTGGTTCGTATTTTCTTTCCATGGAACGCCCACCTAAATATCTATCCAATTCATATTTCAGGAATTTCCGAAGTTGCTTCTCGCCCTTTTCTTTTGCCAGAAGTGAAACGGCTGAATATTCCGCCAATCCTTCACTCAAGAATGCCGATCCTTGCACATTTCCACCAGAAACCTGATGGGGCCACCATTGATGTCCCATTTCATGCGCCGTAACCCAAAATGGCATATCCAAATCTTCCGGATCATCCGGATCCACATCCATAATAAAACCGATATTTTCTGAAAAAGGAATCGTGTTTGGAAATGAAGCGGCATAACTGCCATAAGGGAATTCTAAAATCCGGCATTGCCGGTAAGGATAGGGACCATACAACTCCGTATAATAATCGATGGATTTTTTCATACCATTCATCAATATATCTACATTATAGTCGTGGCTCGGATGGTGATAAATTTCCAAACTAATACCATTCCATTCTTCTTGAACAATCTCATATTTTGCGGAGACAAAGGCGAATAAGTTGTGAATTTTTTGATCCATCTTGTAATGGAAATATCTTCGTCCATCTTCTTCCCATTCTTTTTGGATGTAGCCCGGCGCCATGGCAATTTGGTCAAGATCGGTACTAATGATTACTTCAAAATCTACCCAATCTGCATCGTCACCAAGAATGCCGTGTTTGTTTCCTTCAACATCATCATATTTTGGCATGGGGTCTTGAATCTCTTGTAGATCATACTTTTTCCGTGCTCGTTTATCTCGTAATTCACGGTCAGGATTATATCCAAAAGTCGGGAAAAGCTCGCCACTCCAAATCATGGTTCCATTTTCCACAACAGTTCGGTTTACACCACCATTGGAAAATCCGGTCCGCTTTCGTTCACCGGAAAAATCTAATGAAAATTCATCACCCGGCAAAATGGGTGGATCGAAAACGAACATATCCAAACCATAAGAACTATCGGTAAAAACAACTTCGTTTTGTCGGGACCATTTATACGTTAAATATGCATTTTTCCGACTAAAATTAGAATGAATTGTATCAATCACTGCATTCGTTTTATTCTTCATTTGATACTTACCGGAAAATTTTAATCGTGCATCTTGGGGGAATAAATGGACTTCACCGCCTACGCTCGTAATTTTGGGTTGCGGTTTATTTTTGAATTTTTTATAGGTCTTTTCATAATCAGCAGATCGTTTTTCATAATAATCCGAACGATGATATTCATTAAGTATATTTGTATTATAAAAAATGAAACTCCCTACACCCAAAAAGAGAAATCCAAAACCAAGCATTCCGCTTTTTAGTTTTGGTGTCATTCTGGATTTTGCCAGTTTTACACGATTTTTAAAATCACCTGTCAGCCCACGATTCCAAAATAAATTACTGGCAAATGCCAATAAAACGGCACAAGCACCCCAATAAAGCTTGTACCAGGAAAGACGCCAAATGTAGGGCTCAAATCCATTCATATCAGAATAGGGTGCACCGGAACCTGACCCATAATGATACAGAGTGTGATCCAATCCAAACTGCCCGGAAAACATCCCAAACAAGAAATAAAGGATCATGATAAAATGACCGAGATATTTATGATTTACAATGGTTTGTATCGCAAACGCCAAAACACACAACAAAGCATAATCAGTCCAATTCAGTAAAAATAATTGTTTTAAATAAAGATGAATTTCGAAATCATAAAACCCACGCCCTGTTTGGATACCCAGTCCAATAACCATGAGAACAGCTAACATAATTCCCGGAATTAAAATTAAAGCGATTAGCTTGGAAACCATGGGAATCCAGTTAGGAATCGGAAGCGAATCCATTATTTGATCCGCTTTTAATTCCCGTTCCCGCCACACAATTTGTCCTGCATAAAAGGTGATCAGGATTAGCATGAATAAAGCAAATGAACCACTCAAAATAGCTAAAACCATGTTTGTTACAGGAAGCGTATTTACGCCATACATTTTTCCAATGGCTTGTTGGTTCATGAGCAAAAATCCCGCTGCAGTCCCTGCAATAGCAATAAAATATGGATCCCTAAAGGCCCGTTTGATCTCAATCAGAGTCTGGGTCTTAAACTGCTGCCAAAGTGTTGTAGCATTAAAAACCGGTGTAGCATGGATATATCCGCCGCCCATAACTGGTTCTTCTACTATTTCGCTCTTTTCTTTCTTTTTCTTTTTGGATTTTCCCGGTTCAGCATGCTTAAAATCAAATTTCCACAGGCCGATTCCCATAAATATTCCACCAGCTCCCAACCATATCAACCTATTCAATAAGAGCCATTTACTCACTGGTATAAAATTTGAATTCTGTTCTACGGGCGTCCAATATCGAACGGCATTACTTACAGCTTCGATCCCGAATGGATCAATCAAAGATGCAATCCAACGTGTTTCAATATCACTGGTAAGATTTCCGGATGTCAAATATCCAAATAGCAGAACCACCGATGCCAAGTAGGTTGGAAGCATCCTGCGCGTAAGAACAGCTAAAGTAAATAACAATGCTCCCACCATAAAAATATTCGGAATGATCAGCACCATAAATGGATGTAAATAAGCATACAAACTAAAGGGGCCGATGGCATCCTGATCCAAATAAGGCATGAGAAATCCAAAAAGCATTCCCAGTGAGAA
>JAPYRR010000032.1 GCA_029936885.1 Fidelibacterota bacterium
GACGTAAAACTTTAGCATCATCAATCCACCAATAATAAAAAATATCCCAATGTTCGCCCACATAACGAGACAACATCCAATCTGGATAATCAAATTTATCCCACCACATGGTTCTAATATAGTTTCGGACCGTTGCCCATGCTGTTGGATGAACATTTGCAACAATGCCATCAATTTCCTGAATAATTTCTATTCTCCTATCTTGATCAAAGCAAGTATCATATTCATCCAATAATACATCCACACGATCACTTTTAAAGCCCCAGACGTTATTATTATCATTTTGATCTGCTAATATGGATCGATAGGATGTTTCAGGATTTGGATATACTAAGCCACTATATGCTAAATAGGCGATTGTAAAATTCCGCTCATTCACATTTTTAATCATGGTATTATAATCCACAAATTTTATTTGCATATCAATACCATAGTCTTTCAGCATTTGTTGAACAGGTGTGGCCATATATTCATACGTTTTGGGTAAATCCAATTCAAATGCAAAGATACGACCCGATTCATCATGGACAAGCCACCCATCATCATTACGAGATGTATACCCTGCTTCTTTCAACAACTCAACTGCTTTTTCTGGATTATAAGGGAACTTATTATTATTTGGATTTTCGTACATAGAGCCCGCATACAAAGAATTCATGTAACCATATTCATTGTAATACATCTCCTTATTCATCATTTCCCGGTTGTATAAATAACAAAAAGCATATCGAACCCGTTTATCATCAAAAGGCCATTTCCGCATATTAAAGAAATAACCAGATGTTCCAGCGGGACGTTCAGAAAATACACGCTGTTTCTTTATCCATCCCTTTTGTGTGGATTCAAAATCTGTTTCTTCTACCCAGCGACGGGCACGACTCACGGTAAATATATCTTGTTCGCCTTTCTTGAATTTTTCGTACTGGAGGGCATCATTATCCTTCACTACTGAAACTTTAATTTTATCAAAGTTATACATGTATTTAGAGAAGGGACTTTCAACTGCCCAATAGTCATCTCGACGAATAAAAGTATAAGACTCTTGGTTAAGAATTTTATCTTCTGGGATTTCATAGGGGCCACTCCCCACAATCATAGAAAAAGCATATTCTTCTAGAAAGGCTGTTCCGTCCAGATCTTTCAAAATATGATTGGGATGGATTGCCATAGTACTGAAATAAAGGAAATTACGCCAATTCACTGCTTTTGCTTTCACAGAAACAATATATTTACTTTCTGCTATTGGACGTTCAAATTTTCCAAAGGTCAATTGTTCGCTGGGCATAAGGATTGTTTCATCCATGCGCAAATCCCATGTTGCTACAATATCATCAGCGATCACAGGCATGCCATCAGCCCATCGTGCATCAGGGTTTATACGGAATTTAAAAGTAAGTTTGTCATCAGAAATAAACCAATGAGATGCAAGGCCCGGAACAAATTCCAAGGTAGCAGAATGCTGCCCCAAAAGCGTTTCATAACATAATGCTTGAATAGTTCGAGAATTAATGACTTGGCTGGAATTTTGACCCAATACCCGCATAGTTCGTGGAAAAAGGGAATGTATATAATGCAGGGTTCCACCTTTCTTTGCTCTTGGATCGCCAAAGAACGTTCCATCTTTTTCAGATAAAATATAGGTTTGGTATCCTAAGCTTTCTGCAAGATTCTCAAACCCATACCCTCCATGCTCTGCAGATGTATTAGAATCTTTACTAGTTTGAATTGATCCGGATGGTTTTTTTGAGGTGGTTTGTGAATCGCTACCGCAGCCGATAATCAGCATGGATATAAAAATGATATTTAATTTATTCATATTTATTTTTTGAGTTTAAAATCCTAATTATTAGGTTAAAAAATGATTTGAAAGTTAGTAGTTGAGTTTAGAATAAGTTACTTACAATGCGTCAATAATAATTAAACGATAAAGAGAATAATATTGCTTAAAATAATATTATTATTCTGTAGCAGTCCCTAGTCCAATAAAATAATATGTCATTATTATAAATACGCACACTGAATATGTAGATGTCCAAGATGCCATAGTTTTTGATTTTCTATAATCTCTTTCAAAATCTTGAAGTTCTATTTGCTGTACAACCAATTCACCCCCTTGCTTTTCACATGCTTTAACTAGTTTCCTATATTTAAATATGTTAATAACACCTACGGCCTTTATCCCATTCTTTCGTGCTAAAATGAGTAATGGGTCTGAACATGGATCAATTTCTACCTTTAAGGAGTCCTGACCAAAAAGGAGTCCAAAATAAAATAAAGGCAGTAATATAATTTTCATTTTATTCCATAAATAATTTTGAATGAAAATATAGGTAATTCATTAATTTCCAATTCTGGTCCAATAATATCTTTTTTATTAAACAATTTCCAGCTTTTTCTATCGTAAGAATTATTGAGGAATCCTGCTTTGAAATCTAGACCAATCCTAGATGTTAAATAATAACGGATTCCTATCATGCCCGAGTACCCAATCCAATCATTAATCATAGCATCAGATGATCCCATATCACCCATTGGATCACTGTCTCCAAAACTGTTTAGAAGTTCATTCCAGTCATCAGTTTTCTCACCTGGAGTCGTCTCGACAGTAATGCGTCCTCTTCCCCAAATGGGCGCTAATGTAAAATTAATCTCAATTTTGGATCTCCACCTGAAAAACGTTTCCAATGGAAATAATCTATATTTAAGGGATCTAATAAAAACCGGTGATGAATTTTGAAACTTCATCTTTCCAATTTCAACAGAAGTAAAAGATGAGTATCCGATTCTAGCATTACTAAAAAATTCATAATATACACCCCAGTTTAAAAGGATGTTTCGACCCAAAACTGATTTAGTTGGAAAGGGCACTTCTTCATTTTTATCAAAACCCTCCATAGTGGGCTCATAAAATCCAAAGCCTAAATCACTGCTTAACTTGGGTTGTGCTATCATAGGAGTTGACAGCGAAAAAATGAAAATAAGAATTAATACTTGAATTTGACTCTTCATACAAGGTTCTTAATTTAAGCCCCATGAAACGAATCACGAGCATATTCCTTTTCACCTTTTCAATTATTTTTGCGGAAGATGATAAAACAGATGTCAAACACATGATTGTCATGCTGGATGGTGAAACTCTTATTTGCAATATTGATTCCATTTCAAACTATAAAGTATTTTTTCATCAAAAAGATTCTTTAGAAAATGAATCAATAGGCTTGAAAGATGTCTATTACATTTACAATGATTTTAATCGTGTATTTCACTACAGTTGGAGTTTTGGTGAAAATATAAAAAGAATGGAAAATAGGAGAGGTCGGATACATACCATCGCTGGAGATACAATACATTTTACTAATATTATATTTAACGATGATATGATAAATCCCGAGATTTTTGTAACAATAAATCCTACAAGTAGCCGGTTTATACCCTTACTCAATATTGAAAAAATTGTTACGGATTTTACCGTTTTGCATTATTCAATAGAGCGTGGCTTCTTTTATTCTTTTTATTCTTTCTTAATATCTGCCGCAATCGATACTCGATTGAAATGGGATGATGGTCGAAGGTTTCCACCCCAGGTTTGGGATCAGTATAACGACCTTCTCCCTATGGCTAGTTTAGTAGGACTCAGTGAGACGGGTGTTACCTTTGAATCAGTATCATTTATTATCCCAATAACCGTTTTATCATCCATGCTCTATGATCTTTGGAGAAATAAACATGAATTTTATTTCACGCCAGTTTATAATGATAAAATATTTGGGCGAAATATGTATGTTTTTTCTATGGGGCACATTACTTACGGCTATACAAAAAAATTATTATTCAAAATTGAGAAAACTAAAATTGGTGGAAAGGTCATACAGTGGGTACGCAAAAAATTAAAGTAAATTCAGTTAATGGTAATCCAATCTAAAATAAAAAACTTGCTAATATTACTTGGAATTTCTATTCTCGCTTTTTCGTGCGGTGAAGATACGTTTTCCCTTCCTCAAGCAGACCGAACACCTCCTCAAGCTATTATTATTTCTCCGGTTGATGGTGAGCCAGTTTTCGGGGATATTGTCATTCAGGCAAGAGCTACAGATAATGAGAAAGTTGACTCAGTTCAATTTTTTGTGAATCAAGAATTGATTGGTACGACGGAAATTCAAACGAATGATATTTTCGATTTTATATGGAATTCCAGTGATTATGATGAGGACGAATACCATTATATATCAATTGTTGCCTGGGATATTGCGGAGAATAACTATGCTCCTTTTCCAATCCGGGTACTTGTTGATAATTCTGATAATGAATCCCCTACTGCTTTTATAATTAATCCTTTTACAGGACAATATGTAAGTGGGATTGTCGATATTGTGGTTGAAGCATCCGATAATGACAGTATACAATACGTTAGTTATTATGTGAATAACATCTTACAAGGATATGTCCAGGAACCACCCTACTCTTATCCTTGGAATACATATTTAGTTCAGGATGATTTATATTATTCCATATATGTGGTTGTTAGAGATATGAGTAATAATGTTACAAATGTTGCACCCGTCAGCGTTATAGTAGATAATATTGTTGAAGACGATGTTATTCCACCTACAGGTTCAATTACATCTCCACCATCAGGGATGACTGTATCTGGATCTGTTGAAATAATTATTAGTGCTGTAGATAATAGAGCTATGGGTGAAGTTGAAATTTTTATTAATGGTAATTTGATTTTAACAGATGAAGAACAACCTTATGGTTATACTTGGGATACAACACAGGAAATTGAAGATGCTGAACATATTATAAGTGTTGTGCTTAGAGACCTTGCAGGAAATGAAACATCTTTAAACCCCATCACTGTAATCGTCGATAATGATCCACCTGATGATGATACACCCCCAATAATTTTAATTACAGAACCCGCTGCGGGACAAACTTTGAGCGGAATAGTATCAATCGTAATCTCTGCTTCTGATGACAGTGGCATTGACCACATCGTTTTTCATATTGACGGAGACTCAATTTATTCAGACGATTCATACCCATACATTTATAGTTGGGATACTGAGTCTGTTGCAGATGATGGAGAGCATATCATTGGAGTTATTGGCTATGATTTATCAGGTAATACATCACTAGCTACACCAATAACAGTTTTCATTGATAATTTTGATAATATTTATCCAACCGGAGAAATCTTAAGCCCTTTTGCAGGGCAAACCGTATCTGGTATTATTTCTATCGAAATTTCCGCTTCTGATAATGAAGGTGTAAACTATGTGGATCTATCGATTGATGGATTCTCCCGCGTGATTTTAGATGATTACCCATACACTTACGAATGGGATACCACAAATGAAACGGATGATGAAGATCATGTGATTAGCGCAGTAATTGCTGACATTTCCGGAAATTTAACTTACATTTCCCCTGTAAGTGTATTTGTCAATAATAATGTTGATGACTCCACCCCTCCTGTTGGCGTTATATCTAATCCCTTATCTGGCCAAACTGTAAGTGGAATTGTCATATTTACTGTTCTTGCTCAAGATAATAATGCTGTAGCTGGTGTTGATTTTTTTATTGATGGACAATTTATCGGATTTGATACGACTGATCCTTATGAAATTGATTGGAATACAGTGTCCCTTGAAAACGGGTCCCAACATACTTTATCAGCAGAAATAACAGATGAATCTGGAAACTTCACGATTGCGCAACCCATTTTAGTTACGGTTTCGAATTAGATGAAAATCTTGAATCATATCGTCCTTTGGTTTTCTGTTCTTATCTTGAGTTGTGAAGGCCCCATCTTCGAAATACCAAAAGATCCAGACTCCACCCCACCCGTATTAACAATTACATTTCCACCTGATCAATCTATATTATCTGATACAGTTTTAGTTACAGCATATGCCTTTGACAACGATGAATTAAAAATGGTTACCGTATACTTGAATGACTCAATTGTTATTGAAAGTAAAGAAGAACCTTTTGAATTCTTCTGGATAACAAAGGATTATGAAGAAGATAAAAGTTTTACTATTTATGCTGTAGCAGAAGATATTTCTGGGAATAGAAATCAAACGCACCCAATCCAAGTGGTAGTTGATAATGAAGATAATATTAATCCCACTGGTGTTCTTATTTTCCCCTATACGGGTCAAACCTTAAGTGGAGAAATCACAATAATCATTGAAGCCGATGATAATGAAAGTGTAGAAAAAGTGATTATTTATATTGAGGGTGACTCAGTTATTTCTATCATGAATGAACCCTATTTTTATATTTGGGATACTTCTTTAGAGATTGATGACATTACCTACACAATTCATGCACATGTCATTGACAATGCAGGCAATCAAATTACACTTGGACCTATTAGTGTTTTAATCGACAATTTGGAAGCTGAGGATAATATTCCACCATCTGGGAACATAACTTACCCTCCTGCATCTGCAACTGTGGCCGGTACGATTGATATTCAAGTTACTGCCTATGATAATTATGAAGTTGGTTTCGTAGATTTTATAATTGATGGGTCAGCTGTATCCACAGACTCAATTTATCCATACGAATATTCTTGGAATACACTCGAAGTTTCTGAAGATGCAGAACATGTTATAAATGTAACTATAACAGATTGGATTGGAAATACAACCGCTCTTTTTCCAGTATCTGTTTTTGTAAATAATGTAGAAGAACCTGACAATACTCCCCCAACAATTGTTTTGACTGAACCTGCCGCAAATCAAACCGTTTCTGGAAACGTTTCTATCGTTGTAATTCCAAATGACAATGTAGGGATTAATCGGGTTGAATTTTATCATGGGAATTCACTTGCAGGAACCGCTTATACATCTCCTTACGAATTTGTATGGAATACAACTATGGAAATTGATGATACAGAACATATATGGTATGTAAAAGCTTTCGATACCAGTGAGAATGAGGCTCAGACCCAATCCATTGCTGTTTATGTAAATAATGACGATAATACACCCCCGTCCGGTTTCATATTGTATCCATATGCTGGCCAAACCCTTAGTGGATTAGTGACCATACAAGTTTCAGCATCAGATGATATTGGAGTGGGAAATGTAGGTTTTTTCATTGATGGAATAAATGTTTACACAGATTCGAGCGATCCGTATTACTATGAATGGAATACTGAATTAGTTTCAGAAGATGAAGAACATATTATATTCATTACTATCACCGATCAAAGTGGGAATGAAACAGACCTATCACCCATTGCCGTTCTCGTAAATAACGAACCTTCAACCGATGATTCAACACCCCCCGTCGTTGCGCTTTTAACACCTATTTCTGGTCAAACAGTTAGCGATTCAGTGTTAATCACTGGATTTGCTTCCGATAATATGGGAATCGATCATGTTAAATTTTTTATAAATGATGACCTTGTAGCAACAGTACCCGATTCCCCCTATACACACCTTTGGAATACTTTTGACCTTGCAAATGGAACCGAACACATCATTCGCATGGTAGCTCAGGATTTTGCAGGCAATGAGTCAACAGCTCAACCTGTATTTGTTATTATTCAAAATGTTTATAATCAGCAGATTGAAAATCTTTCCATATCCGTAAGCGAAGAAAGTATTTCCCTAAGTTGGGATGCTCCTTATGATGCACAATCCTATAAAATTTTTAGGAATAGTGCCTTTTTAGCTGAGACAATAAATCAAACCTATGAGGACACACCTGATGCAGGACTTGAATATTGTTATCAGGTGTCTGCAGTAAATTCCTTAGGGATAGAAGGGCCTCACTCAGAGGATGTATGTGATGTGGCATTACTCCCAGCTCCAAATACATTTGAAGCATCAGTTGAGGGAAGCGATATAACCCTGCTATGGAGTTCAGTAGAAAATGCGTCTGAATACTCTATCACTAGAAATGGAGATGAAATATGGATAGGGACTGAAACCACAATCACCGATGCAGGGTTAGCTGAAAACACGACCTATTTATACACAGTGAACGCGTTAGATTTTGAAGGGACCGCTGGAACAATATCTGAACCATTGAGCGTCACAACTCATATTGATCTTATTGCTCCTGAGCTCAGTATCAATATTGGCACTGGTGAAATTGAGCTCAATTGGTCAAGCGTCGTTTCAGCTGAAACATATCGGATTTATCTTGATGATGAACTAGAATCTGAAACGAGTAATCTTTCATATTTAGCTACTATTGATGGTGGGACGAACCATTGCTTTATCATAAACGCAATCAACGAATTTGGTACAGAAGGTCCTGCTTCCAATGAAGAATGTGGTGAAGCCCTTTTTCCTTGGCCAGATAACTTTTCAGGAAACGTAATGGGAAATAACATATCACTCACATGGTCTACTGTTGATGGCGCATCTACTTATTCACTTTCTCGAGACGGCGAAGAAATCTATAATGGAACTGATCAAACATATGATGATAATGAATTGGATTATGGGACAACTTACAATTATACAATTTTAACCATTAATTCCAGTGGCCAAAACGGACCTGTTTCTTCACCACTAGAATTAATAACCCATAATGAAATAAATGCTCCTGAACTTTCACTGACAGTTACAGATTCAATTGCCACCCTAAATTGGACTTCAGTAGAAACGTTTGATCATTATCGACTTTATCAAGACGGGTCATTTTTGGAAGAAGCCACCGAGACTACCCGGGATATTAATATTGGAACCGGTAATGAAATTTGTTTTACTGTGACAGCAGTGAATGAGTACAATACAGAAAGCGATCATTCAAACGAAGAATGCGGAACCGGGTCTTAAGGGAATAGGCTATCTCCGGTGCAATTGGTTTTGGTATGTTTCAACCAAACAGAATCATATAAATCGGAAAAAAATGTAATTAATCCAGAATCTGGATTAGATAAATCGATAGAATAATATTCAGGAAGTTTATTTGTTGTAATGGTATCATAACTTCCATCCAAGGTATTTAAATCCAAAACCGAATAAGTATAGGTCATCCAACCATTTCCATCCCATAATACTGAGTCAAGATTACTTTCAGAAAATACCATAACACCGATAGTGTCATTTACTGTAATAAGTGAACCCGCTGTAACTAATTCAAAATTTACTGGTGTAGAAAAGGTATTTTGATCAATGCAAATTGTTAAAGAGTCATAATCTGGAATAACCCAGTTACCAATCGCACTATAACAAAAAATGAAAACTGAATCCGAAAATTCGCCAATGTTTGTTGATCCATCTTTACCTCGTACTTTATAGCCATATTCTCCTAACCAACTAATATTTGAATCAGAAAAAGATAATTGATCTTTATCGATTGTGGCTAAATATTCAAAAGAAGATCCAGGACTTTCAGATTTATAGACTTGATATTCAATTAGATCTGCTGCATCCGGTCTTTCCCATTGGATCAATATTTGGGGGTCCCCATTTATAAATTTAAAATTTCCTTTTAATCCATAAATTTTTTCGGGTGGATCTTCATCAATATCACACCCATTGATGAATAATGTGATGATTAAAAATATTATTCTATTCATACGAGAGATTATTGGAAATTTATCAAATAAAAAAGCCCCGGTTTAATGGAGCATTTGTTAAGCGAGAGACCCGTCTTCGGCAGGCAGTTGAGATTTCCCGACTTATCGGGACGACCCCTAAGATTCAACGATTAACTTTTCAATTAGTTTTCGACTCTTCCATTTTTTGATTTCGCGTTCTCGACTCATTGCTTCAGACTTTGCTGGGTACTCTTCATGATAAACTAATCTCCATTGGATTCCACTTTTTGTGGATTGACTCCAATCGAGGTTATGTCGTTCAATTCTCAATTTTAAATTATGAGTATAACCAACATAATATTGATTATTTGAATCTGAGTAGATGATGTAAGTATAATACATAAATCAAAGCCCATCTTTCGACGGGCTTTTTAGTGAGCGAGAGACGAGATTCGAACTCGCGACCCCCACGTTGGCAACGTGATGCTCTACCAGCTGAGCTACTCTCGCATAATATTTACTCTATAATGAGCGGCGAAAATTACTTTTTCAGATTTACTCTGACAACGGAGATTTTGGGAATAATTCAAAAAGTTTTATGGGGCGGTTATAAATCATCCAGGTTGCCAAAAGAAATACAAAATTCTCAAGTATTTTGGACCACCCTACCATTTCACCTTCTTTCAATCCACATCCGCACTCAATATTAAACCCTCTTAATATTGCCTGCAGGATTAAAACAATAAAAAGAATCAATAAACTACCGGTTATTCCTGAAGCACCATCTACCATCACGCCAATAATTAAACCTAATCCAATCAATAGTTCTAACCACGGTAAAATAATTGCGATACTATTTTCTAACCCAAATGGGATGATATGATAATTGTCAATACTACGAGCAAATTGACCGGGATCTAATATTTTATCGTAACTGGCAATAAGAAATATTGCTCCAAGAATAATTCTAATTACCAAAATTAACCATGGATAAATTTTATTCATTCGTTTGAATCTCCAATCCAGCTTCACTCCATGATTTCCACCCACCCTTAAAAACAAAAATATTGGAAAACCCACTATATTGAAGATCGTAGGCAAGCTCTTCGCTGGACCCACAATCATCATCACTGCAATAAATCACAAACCCAGTTTCATATCCGATCCGTGTATCAATAAGCTCGGTTAATAAGTCTATATTGTCATTTGCGATGGCACCAGGAATAAATCCGTTATTAAGATATTCTTCTGCTCTAGCATCAACGAATAATACACCAGACTCAAAAAGTTGAATGGCCATTTTAAGATTAATTTCACGAATCTTTGGTTCAGTTAAAATAGATATGGCTTCATCTACCGATGTAATAGTTTCAATTGGTTGGGCAATCAGGGTTATACCGTCATCCCTGAAAGTGTTATATAAAACTCCAATCAATATGGATGAAATTATAAAGGCAAGGAATTGTGATTTTTTACTCAAATTCTTTTATCAATAAATTCAGAACAAAACATTTTATCAGCTATTAGGTCTTTTTTGGTTTTCTTTTCTTCTTTTGGTCCCGCTTCACAGTTGTAGATATTTTGGGAATTAGAGAATTACATGTCGCCAGTGATTCATCCACGAAAGAAAGTAATTCTTTATTGTCCTGGATTTTTTTATTCAAAGCAATTGTTTCAAACTTGAGAGAATTGGCTGCAGATTTAATTGCAGCTTTTGATATATTCAAATCACTTTCATATTGGTTGATTAGTTTTAGCACATTGGCTTGTTGAGCATAAATCTCTTTCAGCGGTTTATCAGGATCCTTTTTTTGCAATCTGGCTAACCTTTTATTCATTGATTTAATATTCGATTCATGGGAAGAAATATCCACAAACTGTTTTTTAGCATCTTTGATGTCAACATTGAGCACTGAAAGAAATTTTCCCTGTTTTCCACAAGAATACAAAAAGGGTCCACCCACCTTTTGTGGTGTATTTGGTCTCGTCATATTTGTACTGCCACTGGTTACAATAAAGTCAGCTTCTGCAAATTTTTCGGGTAAATCGCTATAGGTTTGACGGTCACTGTTAACTAGCATCACAATAACATCAACCTTATTTTTTATTTCTTGAATATAATGCTGCCCTGCTTCAATATAATTATCAGCAAGAATTGTTTTGCTTGTATCAGGAACTTTATCTGTCACACCAATGATACCAATCTCCAAACCATTTTTATTTTTTATAACATAGGGATCAAATAATAATTCATTTGTAATTGCATCACGAAGATTAGCTGAAACAAAAGGAATCTCAAATTGAGTATCCATCTCCTTCAAAAAGGGTAATCCACCCAACATTTCATAATGACCAATATTTATCGCATCGCAACCAATAGTTTCATATCCCTGGAGAATTGCACTTGCCCTAAACAATTCAGATTCATGGTTAACTTTGGTTAATTTGGGTGTACTAAAAAACAGATCACCAGCGTCTAATATTAATGGATCAATTCCTTCAGCTCTCAATTCGTTGATTTTTACAAATCGTCTGGACAGACCGCCCAGTGGATTCTTTTTTCAACCACAGGGATCAAGTTGGCCATGAACACTACCAGACAATACCATTGTGATAGCACCTTTTCCTGATACTTTTGAGCAGGACCACAGCATGATGATTAGCATGAATCCAGGTAAAATAAATTTTGGGTTTAATTTCATTGTGTTATTATCCACCGCTTAGTTTAACATTATATCCTTTTTGGGACAAAATTGATTGAATTTTTTCTCGATGATTCCCTTGAATCAAAATTTCACCATTTTTGACAGCACCGCCAACACCACATGCTTTTTTAAGACTTTTCGCGAGCAATTTAAGAGTGACGTCCGTTTCCTGTAATCCTTTTACGAGGGAAATAATTTTTCCACCTCCTTTCCGATCCAAGTGTAACCGAACATGTTGTTGCCCAGGTTGAACACTATTGTCATCTTTGGAATCAAAATCATTGATAACGGACTCGTTCGTCGAGTAAACAAGTTTTGAATTATTCATATTATTGATTTTAGAACAAAATAAGGTAAAATTTGTTCCTGATTTTAACCAGAAAACATACTAATTTTTTGAACTAAATAAACAGGAACAAATCACAAGAAATGGATCAAGGTCTTATAATATTAAATATTGGATACAGCCTTACGTTTGTAGCATTGGCAATCCGCGAAATTCTATGGCTTCGTGCAACTCTAACGGCAGCACAGGCTTTTTTATTAACATACCACTTTTTCCATTCAGAAAATACTTCTGCAATCTTTTGGACATTAATCTTCATGGTTGTTAATAGTTATATGATAATCAAAATTATCAATGAACGACGACCCCAAATTATTCCAGATGAATTGAAAGATCTCTATGATGGTGTTTTTCATCAATTAACGAGTAAAGAATTCATGTATTTTTGGAATATGGGTACCATTAAATCAACCATAGGTGAGTTTTTAATTCACTCTGGCCAGACTCAAGAAAATCTCCTCATGGTTTTGAATGGGGTAGCTGCTGTGGAAGTCAGTCAACAAAGAATAGCCAATCTGGAAAGAGGATCCTTTATCGCCGAAATTAGTTTCCTAACTGGAGAGCCTGCATCTGCTGATGTGCATGCTGACGGTGAATTATTTTACGTAGCTTGGGAAAGTATTCGACTCAAAAACCTAAAACATGAAAATCCTTCATTTTGGATGAAACTCCAACATGTTTTGTCAGAAGATCTTGTTAAAAAAGTAAAGCCACGGGCAAAAATGGAAGCTCAAATCGAATAATGAAATTTATAATTTCGACGATCTTTTTTTTAGGAACCTGTTTATTGGGCCAATCATTGGGCATTGGGCAAAGTTCATTTAAAGAAACGGGTTTAATTATTAAAGACTTCCAAGCAGAATGGAGTCCTCATACCCTTAAAGATAACGTTTCTTTTAATATTCGTTTTGGCGAATTCCGCTTTGGGTTTAAAGATTTTAGACTTTCTTACGATGATGCAGCTGATAATCAATATTTCGATTTAGAAATTTCTGGACCTGAATTTCATTTGAGTCATTTTTCATTGACGATGGATATACTTGCTAAAGACTGGATCAAAGCTGAACGGATAAAGCGACTGGAGAAATTAAATTCTGCACCCAATGCTGCTCTATTGACCCTTTCACTCGCTATTGATTTATTTTGGGAAGATTATGATAGATATCCCAATTCATATGATGAATTAGCAATTAAAAATTATATTGATCCGAAAATATTTCCATTCACAGAACAATCATGGACATATACTTTTGATTTACCAGAAAAATTGACGGCATACCCAACTCAATTTAATCACTTTGAATATCCACCCATTGTTTATGATTGGTCCAGCAAATTAATTATTAGTGGAAATAAACAAATGAGTACATCCAAAATAGATATTATTCCATGGGAAATTTCATTTCAGATTCCTGAGATAAGTAACACAATATCTACACGTACAATGTTTAAATTTACTCCAGACCATTCTCATATAGACTTTTTTCAAAAACATGGAAAATTCCAAATAAAAGGATTAGCATTTTCGCTTACACCAAAAAATTATCTTTCAAATCAGATCCGTTTTTCAATCCCTGATTTTTCAATAGAATTAAACCAAATTGCTGTAAGTGGTGATTTAGGGAGTGAACCACCAAAAATCCACAAAGGAAAAGGAAAAATTTCAATTCGGAATTTTGAAATAAAGATCCCCGAAGAATTAAGCCGGGACCCGGAAATTGAATATATGCTGGAGCGAATGGGGATCTGGAATAATGCCTTGAAGGTTCGCCTGTTTGAATTGAGCCTAAACCTGCTGAATGATCATACAGGTGAAATTGATCTGATCTTTAATTCACCCTTTATGAAAATTGAATTGGATGGTGATTTTTCTGTCCGGCTAGATGGTATCCATCCAGAATTTTTATTGCATCAAATGGAGGTCAAGATCCATCCGATTTCTTTAGGCATCCGAAAAAGGATACGAGAATGGGAAAAAGAGAACGGAAGAACCCTTAACCGACGAGGCGCTACCATCATTATAAAAATAGATGGACCCTTGACCAATCCGGTGATTCATGGATATAAATAAATTGCCAATATTTTGATTAATCGGTAATAGCTTTGGCACTTTTACTAACTAAAATTCAATATAATAGCAACATTGGAGTATTATTAATAACTTATATTTTTTGGAAGGAAATTTGGATTGAATTAACCATGTTAATTCTACGCTGAAGCATGAAGCATTCAACATTCATTGTTTTAGCAAACGATCCTTCTGAATCTCATACTTCGATTCAACATCAACACCGTACCTACATTTCATTTCGGCAGACAGGCGGTTGATGGACTCCATATTTAAATTTTAATAACTTTATTAAATATAGCCAGCCAAAAGTAGCGATAATCATTAGAGCAATATTTATAGAAAAAAGGAAAGTGGAACTGTGCGGGATCTAACCGCAGACCTCTTGAATGCCATTCAAGTGTTCCTGTCTAACATTGTTGAACTTACGGGATTTCCGTGTCAGAATCGTGTCACAACATTCACATTTGAAATTATATGGTAAATATTGATGAATTTGAGATTTATCCAATCCATCATACATCGAAGAAAAAAACATGCTATTTGCTGGGCTTGATACTTATTTCAACAGTACCATCTTCCTTCCCTGTCTGAACTCACCAGCTTGAATCATATAGATGTACATCCCAGCGGATACGGGCTCACCAAGGTTATTGGTGGCATTCCATTGGATTGACCTGTACCCAGCGGTTTGTTGGATACTGACCAGATTGCTTACAACCCGCCCCATCATATCGTAAATAGTGATGTTGACCATAGCATCTTCAGGTAGGTCATAGTGTAGGGTTGTGACTGGGTTAAATGGATTTGGATAAGCATTGTAAAGGTTATATGTGATTGGGAGAGTCTCATCAATAATTGATACTTGTTCACAATTACTCGTATCCTGTTCTCCCACATAATCTTCAATACAAGATGGATAAGGGGGACAGAGTTGGTTGTTGGATAAACCCGGTGAACTATCACCTTGATTACATATCTCTTCAG
>JAPYRR010000123.1 GCA_029936885.1 Fidelibacterota bacterium
TTACATTTGGTATAGAATGATGGATATGAAGGTTCACCCAATGGTTTGATCCACAGGCAGATTTGAGATTTACCCCAATATTTTGTTTATTTGACGAAATACCGTGAATGTCACCAATCCCAACCGCATCGCAGGATCGTATAATTGCTGCAAGATTATGAGGCTTATTTACATTATCCATCACGACCGTTAAATCTGGCTGACGTTTGTTTAAAATATTTTTTATTTTTTGGAATCGTTCTGGGGTCATAATTATTTTGAGCCACTAAGGTCGCTAATTTTCGCGAAGAAGAAAAAAATTACTTTGATGAATTTATGAATCTTTAGTGTTTCTAGGCGAACTTAGTGGCAGATGAATTATTAGATTAAATTCTCGTCCTATGATTTCATTAGAATCTATAAAGAAAAAAGCACAAGAACTTGGATTTCAAAAAGTGGGTATTGCCAAAGCTGAACCTACACCCAAAGAAAAATCTAATCTTGAATCCTGGCTGAGGCAAGGTCGCCATGCCACAATGGAATGGATTGTAAAACGAAAAGACGAACGTGGCAATATTCATACTTATTTCCCGGAAGCGAAATCGGTTATTTCTGTTGGACTCAATTATTACATTGGAAAAGACCAGTCTCATATTCAATCTGATTTCCAAATTTCAAATTATGCCTGGGGCGATGATTATCACGATGTTATAAAAAAACGTCTTTTCCAATTATTGAGGTGGATAAAAGAATTCCAACCGGAAGTAAAAGGTATTGTCTGTACGGATACATCACCCGTTATGGATAAAGTTTGGGCACAGCGCGCAGGTCTTGGCTGGTTGGGGAAACATACAAATTTGATCACCAGAGATCATGGCAGTTGGCTCTTTCTGGGAGAACTTATTCTGGATATCGACCTTGACTATGATTCACCATTTGATGATGATCTTTGCGGGAGTTGTACTGCCTGTATTGATGCGTGTCCCACCCAAGCATTGGATGAATACCAGATAGACGCAGGGAAATGTATTTCCTATTTAACAATCGAACATCGAGGGGACTTGCCGGCAGATCAAAATAATCTCCATGGCTGGATTTATGGGTGTGATATTTGTCAGGATGTATGTCCTTGGAATGAGAAATTTTCTGAGAATTCTGAGATTCCAGAATTCCAAGCTCGAGAAGAAATTTTAAGTTGGACCAATAAAGATTGGCAGGAATTGGATGAAGACGGATTCCGAAAATTGTTTAAAGGCTCGGCTGTTAAACGAACCAAATTTGTTGGGCTGAAAAGAAATGTTGAAAATAATTCATAACCATAGATTGAGTACAGAATACAACCCATTCAAAAAACTTCGTGGCAATAAAATTTAATCTACTTCCACATCCACGGCACCAATCCCTACAGAAATATCTCCTATGATGGTGGGGCGGTTTTCATCCCAATCTTTACTTACATATTTATTTCTGCCCTTAGACATTAATCCATCCACATCAACAGAACTCAAAAATGAATGATCCACTCGGAGTTTTATATTCACATCTTTTGGGAGTATTAATTCTAAAGATCCCAACCCAACGTCAATGGAAAGATCCATATCTTCGTCAAATTTTCCACGGAGGTCAATGGTTGCGGATCCAAGCCCCACATCCAAAATAAATTTTCGTGTGTTAAGGTTCCCTAATCCATACCCATTAAAATCGCCTAACCCGCTGGAAATGCTTACCCGCTCACATGTAATTTTGTTGGATGATTCCATTTCCAGTTTTACATCACTCAAACCGCAATCCAATTCAAAGTAGGATAATGAAAGATCTGTTAGATCAATATTGGCTTCTCCTAATCCAAAACCTAACTGTAATTCGGTTGGAATTCCCTTCGCTAATTTGAAATCCATTGAATTATAAAAATTATCTCCGAGATTAAAATCTTTGAAATTGATGCCGTCATCACAACACTGAAAGTCATGGCCGGTTTCACCATTAATTGTTAAAATAGCTTTTTCCCCTAGTGTTGAAAAAACCACATCTGTTTCTGTACGTTCAGGATCGTATTCGATAATTCCCGAAATAGTTTTAGGTTTATCATTGGTGCTGATCTTGAGTTCACCCAAAGCAAAATTCAAATCTATTTCCAATAACTCATATTCGTTAAGATCATATTTATAATAATCCCGGATAAACTCATCATCTGTCTGTCCAAACGAGAGTGAAAATATGAATAAGAAATTTAAATATTTCATTTTCATCCTCTTAAAAATTTAGATTTATTCGAATAGTGGATTCAATCGGTCCGTCATGACCAAGTGGTTTGGCAAAATTAAATCCCCAGTCAAATTCATCATCATCATCATCCCAGCCGAAACCAATGCCAGCTGATTGAAGAAACAAATCAGAATGGTCAGAAATATATTCAATATCCACGAATTTTGGAGAGTTAAACGCCATCCCTGCATCATAAAAAAGTTTCACATTAAACCAGTTTTGGGTGAAATCCTCCCTAAAAACCAATTCTGCATTCATCTGCACCGAATGATTCCCAAGCTGCGATTTATATCCCTGTGCACTTATGGAGCCTAAACCACCAATACCAAATTGTCTAAAACCAGGAAGCGTTTCAGAGCCCATTCCTAAGATTAACCGGTTTCGTAAAACAACACCTTCAGAAATTTCCAAGTTCATCATGGCAATATGGGTGATTCGCAAGGTTGGATCGGCTAGGATAGAACCATTCATTTTTAGGGTCACTTCTAATTTTGATAAAATCGCCAACCCTGTCTTGAGTGGGGAATAAGATGCAGTTCTGAATGCTGCCACACCTTCCAGATATT
>JAPYRR010000033.1 GCA_029936885.1 Fidelibacterota bacterium
TATCCATATTACCTTGGTCTATTTCTGAATAAATATTAACCAAATCATTTACATTAATTCGTTCAAAAGTAACCCCACGTATCCGACATTCTAATTGAATAAACTGGTGAGCATCTATCAAAAAAGATCCACCGCGATAATTTAAAAGCCAATCAATAGTGATATTTTTTGTTAAAGTGTAATAGGCAATCCCGTAAGCTTTTAGGTGATCATTTTGGGACTGATCCATAGGAATAAGAATCTTTTGTCCAAGGGCAAATGTAAAAGAGAGAAGTAGAAGAAACTGTTTCATTAACTTTCCGATTGTTGCAATGTTCGAATGTGATACCGAATGGGTTCAGAAAAAATGGAGTTTGGAAATTCATCTAAAATTCTCATATACTGCTCAAGAGATTTTTCCATATCCATAAATTTTGTTTCAAAAATTTCTCCTGCTAAAATGATACCTCTATCTCCTAACGGAGTACCACCTAATGATAATGCTAATTTTATGGCTTCATCATATTCTCTAAGTTGAAAATGTAATAGACTTTTACGAAGTATTGCCAAGGGTACAATTTTTGCGTCGGACATTTCTTCTAATAAAAATTGAAGTTCTTTGATAGAATCACCAATTTTTCTTTGTCGCAAATACCATTCGGATTTAAGAAAGTGAAGAAAAGCAGATTTGCTTATAGGGTCATTATCATAATATTGTGTCAGAATATTTTTTAATTCCATCAAATCATTAAACGATGGATCAATTGGATTTAGAGCCATAAATGATGATTGAACAATATCAATTGTGGAATCAGGGTCGTTAGTCAGAAAATGAATAAGAATCATTTTTTGTTCGATTTCAGGAACAGAGTGTCGTTTAAGTTGAAACTCTAAAAACACTAAAGCATCCTCTGATTTTCCTTTGGCCATTAATACATCTGCAATTCTTAATGTAATTTTTAATCTCAATTTTTTGTCAGGCTTATTTTGAATAGCTTTATGAAGTAGTTCATAGGCTTGGTCAAAATCTTGGAGAATCCGGTATTTAATCTCGCCTAATCGGAAATATGCTTCAGCTAATAAAGGAGATTTGGGTAAAGAAACTAATAGAGAATCATATAGGGAAATGCTGGATTCAAGATACTCGGGCGAAATGATAGAATTCACTTGAAATGGATTTTCAAAAAATAAATTGTTATCAAAAAAATATGGGATTATATGAGAATCATTCACAGGAATTATTTGATCTTCAAATGTCTGGGCGAGTCCTAAAAGTGCTTTTCCAGCGAAATTTGAATTAAGTTTCAATCCCAAAATATAATTGTATGCATTGATTGAAATATCATACTGATTTTCTTTTCGACAGTCATTTGCAAATTTTAACCATTCGATAACATTAGGATTTCTTAATTCGGTTAGTTGTTTTTTTACAGAAAAAGCGAGATCATATTTTTGTTGCTTAAAATAAAATTCACTTAAAACATTCAAGATGATAATTGGATTTTCTTGGGATGCGGTTTTGAGATTATTCTCTATGATTGGAACCGCATCTTCATCATCGCTCATCAGAAGAATCCTACGCTGGATAGTCCCATTCTGTTTTGAATTGTGGACTAAATGGAGAATGAATTGGTCCATTGCTTTATCATAAACTCGGCGAGTTTGGTAATAGATCCCTGCTTCATAAGCCATGAAGGATTGCCCAAAAATATCTCGCCCTTTTTTCAATAATGAGATTAATTCATTATCTAAACCATAGCGACCGTAAAGAGAAACCATGATTCGATAATAAGATCGATTATTTTTAAATTTTTCTATGCCTGCTGCCCATACAATTTTTGCTTCTATTTGCTGGTCATTTAGAAAATGAAATTCACCTAGTTCAGAATAAAGTTGAATATCGTTTGGAGAATTCACAAGTCTTCCACGGATGAATTGAATCCCATCATTAAATCGTCTGTTTTTCTTAAAAAGAGATTTTAGATCTCGAATCGTCCGATAATTTTTTGGATCTTTTAAAAGAACTGCTTCATACACTGCTATCGCCCCATCCAAATCACCTTTTCTTTCAAGCATTTTAGCTGTTTTTAATGATGCATTGATGGGTACGTTATTTTGGCCGAGGAGAACGCCCAAAAGTACAAAGCTAAAAACCCAATTTTGTTTACGGTTCAATTTCAGCCTCAGGATCTAATTCAATATTTGTTTGTTCTACTTCAATTTGACTCAAGGAATTGAAATAACGCTTTATCATGGTTTGATGCTCCCGGGAATAACCAGCATTAATGGCTTTATTTAAAGCCTGAAGAGCAAGGTTTTGTCGTTGTCCCATATCAGTAGGTAAGCCACCGGGACCTTCGAATAACACAGTAGATTCTGCTGACGTTGATTTTCGTTCGTCTTTATATCCTCGTTGAGTCATAGATGTTTGGCTATCCAACATTCTAGATAATATCCGTTGTTGCCGCTCTTGTGTTTTTCGGGTGAATCGTCTTCTTTGCAGATCTTTGATAACCTCATCCATTTCTTTACCAATACCGCCCAAATCACCCATCCCTTTTTGGCCCGAATGTCGCATTTCATTCATCATCTGTTCCAAAGATTTTCGAATACCCTGTTGTTTTTGTAGCATTCGCTGCATCATTTGTTGTTGAGCTGCTGCTGCCATTTGCCCCATACTTAAATTCATACCTTGTTGATTTAAGCCTTGTTGCTGCCCAGCCATTTGTTGCATCATTTTCAGAAATTGAGCATATCCGCTAGCGGAACCCGATTGCTGCATATTTTGCATACTATTAAATAGACCTAAAGCCGCTTCATTCAACCCTTCCATGGCTGCGTCTTGCCCTTTACCCGCTTGGCTTACATTTCGATCAGTCAATTTATTTTTTGCCTCTTGCATCCCAGCGTTGGCTTTTCCAACACCACGACCAATTTCGGGGGTAATGGCAAATGTTTCTTTGGAAAGTTCCACCATTTGATTCATCATCGATTGTAGCTGATCCTGCAGAACTTGTTGCCTTGCTGCTAATTCTCTTAATCGAGGTGAATTTCTTGATGCAGATTTTACATCAGATCGTAACCGTTCTTCCTCAGAAGATAAATAGAGCATATCCTGCATTAATGCTTGAAATTTTTCTGTCATTTCAGCTACAGTTTCCTGTTGGAACTGTTGCTGTATTTCATTCATTTGTTGCATCATCATTTGCATATTTTCTAATGATTTCTCACTGCTATTTTTAGCGTGTTGCAAATTTTGTTGAGACAAATTTTCCATCGTTTCCATGAGATTAGATTCTGTTTGTTCTGTCAGATGAGAATCAGCCATTTCGGAAAGATCATCAGATGTCTTTTGACTATAAGGTTCTACAAGTCCAGATGCTTCTTCCATGAGAGATTTTAGGTTCTCGAATTCTTCCAGGTTTCTTTTTTCTTCCTGAACCAGCCTTTCTAGAGTGGATTGATCTGTCTGTTCGTTGGTTTGGTTTATCTCCTGATCCAAGGATTGCTGCTGATTGAATAGTTGTTCCATTCTTGCCTGGAGTTCATCCATTTTTTGTTCAGCTTTGATTCGTTTAAAAATTTCTAGATACCGGTCTAAATCTTGTTCTATTTGAGCCATATTTTCCGAAAGATCTTTTAGTGCGTCTTGGAGTTGTTTCATATCCATATTTTCCAATGCTTCTTGAAGATCGCTCATATTGTCCATCATATCTTCAGGAATCAAATCACGAATGAGTTCTGATAATTCTTTGAATTTATCCAATAGGTCCGGCGAAAAAAGCTCATGTTTATCTGCTTGATCTGTAATGGATTCAATAGCTTCTGCCATCTTTTCCAAATTATTTAATTCTTCTTTTGCCTTTTCCATGGCCTTCTTCACGGATTGCTGTTGATCCCAATCAAGTTCTTTGGACTTAAGTGCTTCTAATTCCAATACTTCAAAAAGATCTTTCAATTCCTGAAATTCTTCTGCACCTGTTTCCATCTCCTCCACGAAATCTGATTCTGTATTTTCAGCAGTTTCGTATAAATCCGCCAAAGAAGGAACGCGGGCAATGAATGTAGAAGAAACAGTTTTCTTTGGACCGGATATATTATCATTATCCGTGATTTCAAAATGGAAGTGTACTTCATCTTCGGGCATAAGGTGCATGTCACCTAAATCCCATAAATAGTGAATAGTTTGGAAAACGGTATCAGGATTCAAATCATGAATGGTAAACATGGCCACATAAGGATCTGCCTTAAGATAGGTTGGCCGACGAACTTCGTATGCAACCTGTAGATTAGAAAAACCATAGTCATCTTCTACTTCAAGATGGATAGGGATAGACTGGTCGCTCCCTAATTCAATCATTGGTGCTGGTTTAATCACAAATAGGCTTGGATCGTTATCAGGCATTATTTCAATTGAATAGGGAACGGGATCTCTATTTGTTATCCCACGCTGATCCACAAGATTGACTGTGAATTCACCAGGCATTTTCATTATAAAATATCCAGAAGCGGAACGATGATTGGAAGCCAAGTTGGATTGTTCCCCATTGATGGTTAAATAAGCCGCATCTAAAACTCGATTAGATGACAAATAAATTTGTACTTTTGATCCTTTAAGCCCTTGGACCACTGCTACATTTCCTTCCTGGGTTTCTGTTACCATTCCGCTATATTTTGGAGGAACAACTGTAATCAAAAAAGATTCAAAAAAGGGTCTGTCAGTAACAAATATTGTATCTGGGCTTGAGGTAACTTTTTCCCAAGCTTCCCAAAAATATTCAGCATTTACCACAGCGGTGTATGAGTAGTCCTGAAATAATTCAGGTAATTTAAAATTATAATTCCCAGTGGAATCTTTATTTGCTGAAAACATTAAAGTCAATGAATCCCGTTCATGGGTAGATGCTTGGCTTGGAATTAATTGAAGGTTTACGATTTTTGGCGTTGCTCCCAAAGCCTCAATATTTATCTCTGCTTTTTCTCCTCCTAAAATATGTAGATCCCCTGCTTTACTTATAAGAGAAAATGGCTTCGGCGCAGGGAATTCGATACTTGGGTGGATCCATCGGTAATATGAATCAGCTGTATTGTTATAATTCACGCTAAAAACCAGAATCATTACAATCCAAGATCCAAGTAGTCCCTTTTTAAGTATTTCTAATCTTGTATCTTTTAAAAGTATAGAATAATTAAGATCACCTAGTCTTTGTGAAATTTTATTAATGTATGATTTTGCTAATTCTTTTGATTCATTTTTTCCAGAACTCAATTCTAATTGTAGAGCATTTAAAATTGTATCCTTTTTCTCCGGAAATGCGACATGGCCCAAACGAAGGGATATTGTTTCAATTTTATATCGATCTATTTTATCAGACTCTGATCTAAAATATTGTATTGTCCAAAACAAGCAATAAGTGATAAGAATCACACAAATAAAGGAAATAATATAAATCTTGGTTTTTGGAAGAAAATAAAAAACTGTTTCTAATTCAATACCTATTAAAAATAATAAAGATGCAAAAATCCCTGCATATAGCAAATTCACCAGAAGATCTTGCCAAAACAGAATAGATCTGGCATGGTGGATATGTTTTTGGATCTGCATTATTGGGTCAGGGCGAAATAAATAATATTCACGCCCATTTTTAAGGATGCTTCCCGGACAGGCCATGGGTCTTTATGAACACTGGCATCTTCCCATCCATCTCCTAGGTCAGATTCAAATGTATATAGTAAGATTATCCGGTCCCCCTCAAATAATGCGAATGCTTGTGGTGGAAGATTATCATGCTCATGGATTTTAGGGATCCCATTTTCGAAATGATAATATGATGAAAATATTGCATGTTCATTTGGGATGACAATTAAGTCCTTATTTGGAAATACTCGTTTTATTTCTCTTCGGAAAGATACATCCATGCCATAATTATCATCTGCATGAAGAAATCCTCCATTCATTAAAATGGATCGTAATGCAATAACTTCATCATCTGTAAAACGGATATTTCCGTGACCCGTCATGTAAAGATAAGGAAATTGATTTGCGTTATCGTCAGTGAGTTTAATGCGAAACTCTTCCGGATGCGCGGACATGGGTGTATTCATATTCAGGTAATTCAATAAATTGGGCAAACTACTGGGATCGCTATACCAATCTCCGCCACCATTATAATGAATTCGAGCAATCGAAAAAGATTGAGCGGTGACTAAGCTCGCCCATATGAAGAGTATAACGCCTTTTTTAATCATAAAAACACAATGTAATAATTGAATCATTTGTTCCCAAAAATAGGAGTGGAAAGTTAGCTTGATTTTTATGAGTCTCTTCTTGTAAAAATCATGGGAATCATGGAATTTTACTTACCCATGTTATTCATGAAAAAACATAGTGTACTCATTTTAGTCATCCTATCAGGATTATTCGGGCAATTAGAAGAAAAAAAGAAGCCTAAATCTTTTCTATTTGGTCTGATAAAATTTGATACTCAATCTGCTTACGAAAAAGGTGCGTGGCAAGATAAATGGCTTCATGCCCGTGAATTTGCAACGCCTGTAAAATTTATTCCTATGGAACTTAGATATGGGATTGGGTTTAGTGGAAAAACATCTGGAAGTGCGTCAAATCTGGATGAAGATTCCGCCAAAGACGATCTGAAAATGATCAAATACGATGAAACTGTGGATCCCATCATTCAGGAGTTTTCCAATTTGTGGGGGTCATCCATGGAAGTGGATGTGGGCTTAATCAATATTCCTTATTATATTATGAAAACCAGTTGGATGAATGTTTTGACCGGGATTACCTATCGTTCAAATCAGCGAATATCTGCTGCGGAAGTTCCTTATACTGAATGGGGAAAAACAAATTCAAACTGGTCCGAATTAAAATATTTTTCACCCAAAACAACAGAAATCCTTCTTACCAATCACTTTCAATATCAGCCATTTAACCACTGGTATTTGAATTTTCGATATTCCTATGGGTACGCATCGGCCAAGATCTATTCTTCGGACAAAGAGACCTGGGATGATTCACCAACTGGTTCTGGCACAGCCATGGCTGTGGGAAGTGGACTTCGATTTATTTTAGATCCGGGTAAGGAAAATCAGTTTTCTTTAGGGATTGATTTTCGTTATTCTTATACGAAGATTCATACCATTGATGATCCGAACGATTTCACACCCATAAGCCGATTTGATTTATCTAATTATGGGTTATACTTCACACTATCTGCTTTTTATGGTGGGCGATTAAGTTCGGGTGATGAAGCTAAAAAACTTTTTTACAGAAAAAATTACATTAAGGCGAAGAAAAAATTTAAACAATTTCTTATCCAATTTCCCGCACATGCTAATCGGTATAAAGCTGAAGAATATATCGCAAAATGTGAACAAAATATTCCCTATCAAATGATGAATGAAGGGGTTGTTTTGGATGACCAAATAAGGACTGGAAAGGCATTGTCGAAATACCTGAAGGCAAGGTCATTGGTTGTTAATGACACACTTATCACAAAATCATTAGATCATCGAATTGACCAAATTGCAAGACAATGGATGAACGATGCAGACATGATGCTTGAAGTATATAAATATGATGATGCTTTAAAGTTAGTAAAGCGAGTAGCAAAATTTTCGACGCATGGGAAAAAAGCAATCCGACGATTTAAATCTTATACTATCCTTGGAGATGGGAAGGAATACCAGTCGGCCGGTTTTATTGGTCAAGCCATGAAAAAATATGCAGAAGCATTGGATATGAATGAGGATTTAATTTATGAAGTCAATGCGCTTCAATATCAAGCAGGGATTCAGATGGCAAACCTGGCTGCGGCTGCGGATGAATTTGATGAAATCCAACTTGCAATTTATTCGTTGGAATATGCCAGGTCTCTTTCTGGAGGAATCGGAAATAAAAATGAGCAGTTACTCATTGATTTAAAAAAGAGATTAAAAGCATTTGATGATTATAAAATACGAACAAAAATTGATTTTATAATGGAAAAAGCAAGAGCTGAAATGGCGATTGCAAGGACGCATCGTATTGAAATTGGTCAAACAATCCCACAGGTCCAGGAATTATTAGGGGACCCTCATGAAAAGATTTTAGGGGATAATGGTGAAAATCCAGAAGAACAATTATGGATTTTCTTTATTGAAAGTGGTACGCTCCAACTTTCTTTCAAGAATTATCAATTATTCAAAATTGAAGAGATTTAGTCACCTCTGATTGAAAACTCTCCTATTGAAAGAAATAAAACTCCGGTACTTTTCAAGCTATGAAATTTTTATTAAAGATACTATTTCTTGGTCTAATCCTTTCTTCTGCTTTTTCCCAAACGAGTAAACGTGACTATCAGGATGAATTAAGGAATCAAAATAAAGCCATTAATTCCTTAAATGATGAGATCCACCGATTACGTGGTAAAATCGATAAAGCGGAAACCCAAGAACGATCAGCAGTTAAAAAAATCTTAAATCTTGATGAAGAGATATCCATAACTGAAAAGTTGATAAAAGCTTTAAAACGTGAAGAAGAGAATACACGAGGTCGGATTTCAAGATTAAAGGAAAATATTCGAAAAAATGAAGACGAATTAGATTTTCTTCGTGAACGATATGAATTACGTATAGTCAATACCTATCAAAAAGGTCAATTGACAGATTTGGAAAAGGTATTATCATCAACGACTTGGCGCCAAGCCATGTATAGAACTCATTATTTGAAAATCATTTCTGAAATCGAACAGAATATGACAAAGAAAATAGAGAAATTATTAATTGAGATAAGCCAACAAAAATTAGAGATGGAAGTAACCCTTCGGAACAACCTAAACCTGAAAAGAGAAAAAGAAAAAAATATTAAATCTTATCGAAAATTAAGAATCAGTAGAGAAAAAGAACTCAACAAGATTCGGTCTAATAAAAAATCATTGGCTAACTATATTGATGAAAAGGAAGCGGGTATTCAACAATTAGAAAGTATTATTAAAAAAGTTTTGGAAGACAAGGCACGGTTTGAAAGGGAAGAACGAATTCGACAACAACAACAGGCATTAAAAACGAAAAGTTTTAAATCTTTGAAGGGGAACTTACCATGGCCCGCAAATGGACGAATCATTGCAAAATTCGGAAGGCAGTGGAATCCTAAACTAAAGACAACGACAGATAATCCTGGTATTGATATAAAAGGGCAACCTGGATCCGAAATTAGGTCAATCATGAATGGCGTCGTGACAACGATCACTTATCTTCGAGGATATGGGACAACTATCATAGTTGACAATGGTGGCGGATTCTATACAGTTTTTAGTCATTTAACGAATATACAAACCCATATTGATAGTGAGATCAGAGCAGGTGATGTGATTGCTTATATGGGAGATTCCGGTTCAATAAATGGGGCAAAGCTCCATTTTGAAATTTGGGGAAAAGGACAAAAATTGGATCCTGAAAAATGGTTAATGAAGAAGTAGTATCCCTAAATATTTTATCCGCGCAAGCTAGAGTTTGGGAGCAATTATCTCAAATATTTACATCTACACGCATTGGAAGCGCTTACTTATTTTCTGGCCCACCGGGATGTGGGAAAGAAAGCTTAGCAATTCAATTCGCACAATTATTAAACTGTGAATCCCCGAGTCAAAAACCATGTAATGAATGTCCATCTTGCATGCGATTCAATCAACTCCAACATGAAAAGCTTCAATTAATCTTACCACTTCCAATGGTAAAAACGAAAAAAAGTGAAGGGGATAATGATTCATTTTCTTTAGGAAAAGGGGATTTAGAATTAGTAACAGATGCAATTGCTAAAAAATCTGATGATCCCTTTTATAAAATTCAAATTCCTAAAGCAAACCGAATTTTAATTCAATCTGTAAGGGAATTACGTAAAACTTTATATTTGAAAAGCGAAGCGTCAGGACGAAAAATAGTTCTCATTTTTGATGCCCATTTATTATCTGCGGGGCAGGGAGAAGCGGCCAATGCACTTTTAAAGATATTGGAAGAACCTCCCAAAAATACAACATTGATATTAATAACAGACCATGTTGAATTATTACTCCCAACAATTTTGTCACGATGTCAACGCATTGGGATTCCCAGATTAAATGACAGTTTTATTCAGGATTGGCTTAGAATAAAAATGGTAAAAGAATCAGAAATTCAATTTTTGGCGGGATTAAGTCTTGGCAATATCCATCAGGCACGTTATCTCATTTTGCAATCGGTGGGAGACTTAATGAAATTGGTGAATGGACTTATAAAAATAATCACAAATAATGAACCGGATCAGTGGCGAAAATTCACCCAAACTTATTCTCGCTTGGCTCATCAGGATACTGCCACATTTTCATTCCATTTCATGATGTTAAAAATTTGGTTCCGTTCTGTGAATCGGTTGCAAAATAATGTGAATGATATTCTCCATAGCACATCTTTCAAACCCATGATGGACCGAATCCTTAGAGAATTTCCAAATGCAGATTTCTCAGCAATCACATTTGAATTGGAAGAATCCATTTTAGCTATTCCACAAAATCTCTATATGAACTTAATTTTGACCAATCTCTTAATACGAATTCAAAAACATTTAAAATCATGAGCAAGCCTTTTTACATAACCACACCTATTTATTATGTGAATGATAAACCACATATTGGTCATGCCTATACAACAATATTGGCGGATGTTTTGGCACGATTCCATCGGAATAACGGTCAAGAGACTTTTTTCTTAACCGGCTTGGATGAGCATGGCCAAAAAGTTCAGCAAGCTGCGGAAGAACGTGGGGTGGAAGCCCAGGAACATTGTGATGAAATGGCGCCGCGATTTACGGAACTCTGGGAGCAACTCCATATTTCCAATGATGATTTTATTCGCACCACAGAAGAGAGACATAAAAATGTGGTTCGGGATATTCTTCAACAAGTGATGGATAAGGGTGATATTTATGAAGCGGAATATGAAGGATTGTATTCTGTATCCGAAGAACGATTTATCACAGAAAAAGAAGCGGAGAGCGGAGATTTTCGGGATATTAAAAAATTAAAAGAGAAAAATTATTTTTTCAAAATGGGGAAATATCAACAAAAACTCATTGACCATATTGATTCCAATCCGAAATTTATTCAACCGGAACATCGGAAAAATGAGATTCTTGGTTTTTTACGTAAGCCGTTGAATGACCTCTGTATTTCCCGGCCAAAATCGCGCTTGAACTGGGGTATCGAACTCCCATTCGATTCAAATTATGTAACCTATGTTTGGTTCGATGCTCTAATCAATTATATCTCATCATTGGGGTATGGAACTGATGAAGCATCATTCAAGAAATGGTGGCCTGCATCTTATCATTTAATTGGAAAAGATATTTTAACAACTCACGCTGTGTATTGGCCCACCATGCTCATGTCTCTTGGCATTGAATTACCCCAGTCTATTTTTGCCCATGGATGGTGGCTTATGGGTGAATCTAAAATGAGTAAATCTCTCGGGAATGTAATAAATCCCATGGATCTCATTGATGATTATGGTGTAGATCCGGTACGATATTATCTTATGCGAGAAATGGTTTTGGGGCAAGATTCAAATTTCACCATGGAATCATTTATCCAACGATACAATAGTGATTTGGCCAATGATTTTGGGAATTTATTGAGTCGGGTATCGACTCTCATGAAAAAGAATTATGATGGAAAAATTCCTGAACCAGGCGAATTGACAGAAGCTGAATCAACCATCAAATCTCATGGCGAATCACTTGGAGAAATAGTGAATGAAAAAATCAATGCCATGCGTCTGAATGAAGCCATTGAAGAAACAATGCAATATATCCGCAGTGTGAATAAATATATGGAAGACAATGCGCCCTGGAAATTGGTGAAAGAAGACAAAGTTGCCGCAGGACGTATCTTATATACGGCAGGTGAAGCGCTTCGAATTGGCGCAGTAATATTGTCACCCGTGATGCCAAACCGCACCGAAATATTACTCAATGCTCTGAACGCTCAGGGGACAGGTTTAACTTGGGGCGAACTCACGCCGGGACGAGAATTGAAGGACCATGAGCCGCTTTTTCCCCGGAAAACTCAAAATTGAAAAATAGACTAAAAAGGATATTCATTTAATGGTCACACGAACTTTAAAAATCCCCTTCCCCCTACTTTTTTTAATTTTCTTTGTTATTCCATTAAATGCAGCTGATAATTCATTTGAAGATGATATAAATAAACTCTCCATTTTCAAAAATGCATTCGATGAAATGTATCAGGAAATGGGTGAAATCCAACAAAGTGCAACTCGGCACAAAACGGGTCATTTTTCCAATGTAGAGAGTGACCAGATTGAAAATCTCCTTTTCCGATATTTAGTATTGCGACGATCTGTTTGGGAGATTATCAATAAGTACCGAGATTATAATACTTATTCCCAAGATCCCACAGAAAATGGGAAAGCCCTTATCATTGGGTACACATCCGCATTAACGCTTTTTAAATACAGCGGAATTTTAATCACCCGGAATATGGGTGATGCCCAAACCGTGGACAAATTGAATGAAGCCTATTTCAGGAGTGGCATTCCACGAGGCTCTTTTCAAACAGTGTATTTCAGCCTAACAAATCTTGAAAATCTGGATGAATTGGACATCGCCCAAGAATTGATTGCCGGTGAACTGAATGAATCGGGGACAGTTTTGAATGTCTTAAGACTGGATCCAATTTATGGCCATTTGATCACAGAACTTGAAACTCTCCAGAGAATCCATGTAAATCTCCGGAAAGAAATCTTAAGCCATTTTGTTTTAATTACACCGGAGCTCACCAATCGCTTACGCCACAGTTCCATTAAAAAGAAAGTAGAAGCATTAACCAAAAAAGCCGGCGGTCGTTTTGAAGCGTTGAGAGCTATTATTTTCACCCAAGTGGGACACATAAAAGCACCGGGAACATCACCACTGGTTTTTGCTGGGAATGATAAAGATCAACTCTTGGCTCTTTTGGAACCGGGAGATATTATTCTTACATATTCTGAAGGATATATGAGCAATATTTTTCTCCCTGGAATTTTCAAGCACGGGATTGTTTATACAGGAATTAGAGAAAATTGGCCCCTGGAAGATTGGGCAAAAATTCAAATTTCGGATGGCCAAAGGTTCATGGTCAAGACAGAGCATAATATTATTGAAGCCATAGCAGAGGGCGTGGTTTCCAGTTCCTTGAACACCATTCTAAATACGAAAATCAATCGACTTGCTGTTTTTCGGCCCAAGCTATCGGATGAACAAAAGTTGAATGCCCTGAATACGGTTCATTCATATTTAGGCAATCAGTATGATTTTACTTTTGATTTTAATGATGCGGAATCACAGGTGTGTACCGAAGTGATCTATCGTGGCTACAATCAAATCGGTGAGCTCGATTTCAAGCTATCCAAACGTGCCGGAAAACTTAATATGAGCGCGGAAGATGTGTGTCGCTATGCAATCGATTCGGGTCAGATGGAATTGGTAACGCTGATTATTGAAGACGAATATCGGAAAGGAAAACCAAGATTTGTTGGCAAAGAAATTGGTGTGGAAATTATTTTAGGGTTGATGGAGTAATATTTAACTTGAGGATAAAGCAGCTATATTCTCAAAATATTACATTTTTTGAAAAAAGACATCCTTTTTTATTCTATACAAAATCCATGGGAATTCTATGCATGAAGGGGCTCTTGTTCTGTTTTCAAAAAGTAAAGCGTTCCCAAGGTAGAAATTATACTGTACCCCGAAAAGATTTTTAGACTTAAATCCATTTCCAAAATACCAATATTTTGATGAAAAATAATATAACCCAGAATTGCAATTTTCAATCCATCAGCTAATAGCGAATATTTTTTACCATCCATTAATGAAGTATAGGAAAAAATATTTACCATTAAAAATAATGCAATTAAGCCTGTAATAAATAGGCCATGTTCAGAAGCCATATAAAACATCAGGAACATCAGAATCAATGAAAAGGTCATTTGTAAGTAAGCCCAACCCAGAAGTATTCGAGAATTTTTTGTCTTGTATTTTTGTTGTTCAAACGGATTCTCAATTGTTTTAACCGGGAATTTTTCTGCCACATCTTCCGGTCGCCAGCCCGTGGGCATAAACCAGATCCGGATTTTATCCCACAATTTTTCAGCATGAAACGCATCCTGAATCAACTGCCAAAGATGTTTATAATTAATAATGATTGGATTCCAAGTATTGGCGGGGCGGAGAATCCCATAAACAGGTTTCACCTCAACCAGTTCCGGTTGGAATGTGCCAAAAAGTTTATCCCAAATAATGAAGATAGCGCTGTAATTCTTATCCAAATATTCCGGATTTATGCCATGATGAACGCGATGGTGG
>JAPYRR010000124.1 GCA_029936885.1 Fidelibacterota bacterium
GCCAAGGCATAAATGCAACTTTTAGATTTCTTCCCAAGGCCAATTCACCATTCTTAGTTGAATGACCATCTGCAATAATCTGCCCCTTTTTAACTTTCTGCCCCAAGTTCACAATTGGTCGCTGATTAATACATGTATTCTGATTTGTCCGTAGAAGTTTTTTTAACTTATATGTTTTTAAATTCTCATCCGGAACTAATTCCAACTCAGCGGGCTGTCCTGTAGAGCGAATAGTAATTTCATTAGCGTCAACACTGACGATGATTCCATCGCAGGAGGCAACCAAAGTAGCACGTGAGTCCAAAGCCACCCTATCTTCCATTCCGGTACCAACAATAGGAGGATCAGGATTAAGCAGTGGAACTGATTGGCGCATCATATTTGACCCCATTAATGCACGGTTAGCATCGTCATTTTCTAAAAAAGGAATAAGCGATGCAGAAACACTCACAATTTGATTTGGAGAAATATCTTTAAAGTCAACATTATCGGATGAAATAAGTGGAAAATCCTCTCCGTTTCTTACCCGAATAAGATTCTTGACAAACTTACCCTTTTCAATAGGTTCCGTTGCCTGCGCAATATGAGCACGCATTTCTTCGTCTGGCGATAAAAATACAATTTCTTCGGAAAAAGAATACTTACCAGAACCTTTCTGATTAATTTTCTGATAGGGAGATTCAATGAATCCTAACTTATTCACAACTGCATGCGTAGCCAATGAGTTAATCAATCCGATATTTGGACCTTCAGGAGTCTCAATTGGACATAGACGCCCATAATGTGTGTAGTGAACATCCCTAACTTCAAAACCTGCACGTTCTCTTGACAATCCGCCGGGTCCAAGTGAAGATATTCTACGCTTATGGGTAATTTCTGCCAATGGGTTTGTTTGATCCATAAACTGAGATAGCTGACTTGTACCGAAAAAAGTATTTAAAACAGTTGTCACAATCCGCGAGTTTACCAAATCTTGAGGAGTAAGACTTTCAGCCTCCCTCTGATTCATTTTTTCCCGAATGTTTCTATGCATTCTACTCAGTGCAATATTAAACTGATTCGCAAGCTGCTCACCAACGGTCCTCACACGGCGATTTCCCAAATGATCAATATCATCTGAACCTTTTTCACCTTTTCTCATAAGAATCAAATATTTAAACACTTCTATAAAATCGTCACGCGTTAAAATAGGTTCATCAATGGGAGCATCAAGGTCAAACTTTTTATTTATTCGATATCGCCCAACTGCGCCAAGATCATATTTCTTAGTTGAGAAAAACATTTTTTCAATAAATTTTCGAGCTACACCTACAGAAGGGGCTTCGCCAGTTCGTAAATGCTGATATAAAAGTTTTAGAGCATCATCAGATGATTTCGTGGGATCTTTTTCCATTGTATTTTTCAATATTTGGACTTCTAAAGATTCCTCATTTTTAGCAACAGTCAATTCTGTGATGCCTATTTTTTTGAATTCATCGAGCCTCTTCTCTGTTATAACAACTCCTGATTCAGCAACAATCTCACCGGTTTTTTTATCTACAATATCCTCTAGTAAAGTTTTATTTACCAAATTCTTCTTGCTACTCAACTTGAATGTTTTAGCTAATCCAAATGCTTCTAGAATTTCCTTATTTGTGGAAAACCCTATTGCACGCAATAGCAAAGTTGCAGGAAATTTCCGACGACGGTCAATAATCGCATAAATACAATCATAGATATCCGTAGTGAAATCAACCCAAGAGCCTCTAAACGGAATAATACGAGCTTGAAACAATTTTGTACCGTTGGGGTGAAAATTTTGGTCGAAAAATACACCTGGGCTACGTTGAAGCTGACTTACAATTACACGTTCAGCACCATTTATGATAAAGGTGCCACTTTCTGTCATATAAGGAATATTACCAAAGAAGACATCTTGCTCAATACTCTGAACATATTTACTGCGGTCGTTTTCATCCGTAATATTTAAAATAAAACGGACTTTTAAAGGAACAGCCAAAGATATTCTTCGCTCCAAACATTCTTTTTCAGTGTATTTAGGCAGACCAAGATAATAATGTTTATATTCTAAAACATAATCATTACGGGTATCCTCAACCGGAAACATGTTTTTAAATACTGCCTCAAGACCTTTATTCTCCCGCTTTTCTGGTAAAATATCTTCCTGAAGAAAACTTTCCCAAGAAGCTAATTGAATTGCCAAAAGATCAGGTATGGGTATTTTAGGTTGAAATTTTGAAAAATCATGGCGTGCGTCATTTTTCATTGCAGTGTCAACACTCAAAGTAGATTCCCTCCGTTTAGAATAAAATTTATTAATTACGCTTAATTAAAGTAGAAATCTACTTTAAAGTAACTGTTGCACCAGCTTCTTCTAATTGTTTTTTTACTTCCCCTGCTTCATCCTTAGATACAGCCTCCTTAACTACAGATGGCGCATTATCTGCCAAATCTTTTGCTTCTTTTAAGCCAAGTGATGTGATAGTACGAATAACTTTTATCACATTAATTTTCTTTTCACCAACTGCAGTTAATTCGACATCGAATTCTGTTTTTTCTTCTGCAACATCCACATCTCCTGCCGCTGGAGCTGCACCACCTGCTATTGCAACTGGGGCTGCT
>JAPYRR010000034.1 GCA_029936885.1 Fidelibacterota bacterium
TATCCTGGAGATCATTTTACAGAAGTGTTAAACGGTAACCGGTTTCCACATTCCTTAGCATTTATCGAAAATTCATTTCAAGTTGCGGAATTATTTGATTCGCTGGGGGATTTGAATGGCGATGGCAATGTAACCATGGCTGATTTTAACTTATTACTTGATTTTATTCTTCAAACGGGAGAATTGAGTGAATCACAGCAATTGTTGAGTGACCTTGATTTAGATAGCACAATTGATATAATTGATTTATTAATGTTATCTGACCTACATTAATAATAATAATCGAGGTGTTATACAAATTTAAAAAAGGAAATATTTTTATGAAGAATTATTTTAAAAAGAGAAATTATCATGGATAAAATGATCATATTTATTATTTCAGTTGTATTTATTGTAGGTGCATTTATTTTAGCAACTTATTATAGAATGAAAGAGGACAAAAAAGATTCATGATTGAACCAGGGTCTACGAATAAATTTCTTATCCTGGTAGTCCTTTCTGGAGCAATGGCGCAAAGTGATTTCAATTTGGAAGACCTGAATCCTAATTCATTTACCTATAGTCAGATTATTGGCCCCAACGATTATCTTGACGATATTTGTATCGTTTTTTTTGGACATGAATATTGATCCACCTGCAGAAGCCGGTTCGGTTTATTAAATACCGTTTATCTCGATCTTCAATCTATGGGTATTAATGATGTTGGCATCATCGGTGTCGGAAAAGACACATACAACGAGCATCTCCCTGGAATGGTGGATGGTCGCATTCTCCCCTGGGTGGAAGATGTCCAGGATGATGGATTTCCAGTATGGACAGATTATGATGCCGATCAGCGCAGCACGTATTTTATAGATCGGGATGGCGAACTCATTTATCAATTCGATATTACAACTTTAGATCCTACCGAGCCGGAAGATTATGAATATTTAATCAATCTCATTGTGGATTTCCGAGCTGAAAATGGTCCTTCGGTTTTTAGAATCCCGGAAGATACAAGTTCAATCCAAGGGGCCATAGAATGGACAGAAAACGGTGATATTATTTTGATCAGTCCTGGAACGTATCAGGAACGAATCGATTTTTTAGATAAGAATATTACGATTGCTTCGCTTCTATATTCAGGATTTGACCCATCACTCTTATCTGCAACAATTCTTGATGGAAATTTGGAGGGAACTGTTGTCACTATTGCTGGGGGACAGGATCAAACCACCATATTGTTGGGGCTCACTCTAGAAAATGGTTATGGGATTCAAAGCGGTGGTGGACTCCTGATTGAAAATGCCAGTCCCACCATTGATCGCAATATTATTCGTAATAATAATGCCGGGAATTGCGGGGGCGAAGGGGCCGGTATGGCGATTTTGGGTGAATCGTTTCCGTTCATCCTGGGAAATGAGATCCATAACAATATTGTCTCCGGTGTTTGTGACTGTATCTGTTATTTCGGGGGCGGGATCTTTGTGGATTCCACAGCATTCCCGGTTATTGGCAGTTCCGAAACATTAGGTAACGTATTTTATGAAAATTATGGGGATTACGGATTTGACCTTTATCGGCAACCACCTGCAGATACTACTGAATGGACTCCAATTTTTGCACAACATAATATTTTCAATGAATGTCCGCCCGATTTTGTTGCTCATGTTTATCCGCAGAATGGTTGGGATCTTGAAAATTGCCACACGATTTTGGATATTGATCATGAGGAAGAATTAATCGTAAATAAATTTGAATTATTGTCTAACTTCCCTAATCCATTTAATCTAAGTACGATAATTCAATTTACAATTAAGGCTGAATCACAGGAAAGGGTCACACTTCAACTATTCGATATGATGGGTCGTGAGATAGAAATATTAATGAATGAAACCATCAAATCGGGACAGTATGAAATCCCGTGGAATGCATCCAATTACCCCAGTGGTATTTATTTTATTCATTTGCGATCTGGTGAATTTTCAAGAACTCAAAAGGCACTCCTTGTTAAATAGAATTTCTATATCAATGGTTTTTCTCACAATTCTTATTGGCTCCGAAATAGAAAAAAGGTCATCTTCTACATCTATTATTTTTGCAGGGGCTCAATTTAATCTTGTGGAAAACGGTAATGCACCCATCCATTATATTTGGCTTCACGGGGACGAAAAAACTGCAAAATTGGCCTTGAATCATCATATAAGTCATTTTCCGGGAAAAGCATTTTTTATCCAGAATGATGATCGCGAAATTCCATACTTATCCACCATTATTGACCCAAATCGCATTTTTTCTAGACGTGGTTCTTATCTAACCTTAAAAAAATTCAAACCTTATTGGCCGCCGGGAACCTTAAAAAAAGCATTAGACGAAATTGATACAGATCGAATCCAGTTTCTGGAAAAAATTATGCCAACTCAAAATGGTGTCTTGATTTCTGTACATAATAATTCTCATGGCTATAATGTTAAATATGAAATAAAAAACAGTCGTAAAACATCCATTAAAAAAAAGCAAAATCCACGAGATTTTATTTTATGTACAAATGAGGCTGACTATGAAAAATTAGCCGTCGGGCCCTATAATGTTGTATTCCAGGATACGGTAAAGGACAGGGATGATGGCAGTTTGTCCTGGGAATCTCTTCGGCGAAATGTGCGTTATGTAAATATTGAAACGCGCCTTGGATATTTGGCCAAACAGAAAAAAATGTTAGAATTTGTTGGCAGAATGTTGAATTAATATGGGACTGATTATCCAAAAATTGATTCGCTGGATCCCATTGATTCTCTTAATCCTGTTATTCATGGTGGACCGAGAAAATTCGTTTCATGTAGTTGGGTATATCAGTTTTCTTTTTTTTTATACTGCCATTTTGATCATGAGAATCCTTTATGCAAAAGAAAAATGGCATGAAGAATTTGGTAAGGGCAATCTAGGGCAAAATAATTCTATTCAAAAAATGGGCGACCTGAAAGAAAAATTGGAAGAGCAGAATGAATTTGATTCAAAAAGCTAAAGGCTTTTTGTTTGATCTAGACGGTGTATTTTACCAATCCGGACGGGCGCTTCCCGGAGCAATTGACGCTTTAGATTGCTTGAGACAAAAAAATATTCCATTTCGTTTTTTAACAAACACGACAACTAAAAATCGCAAAACACTGCAAATTAAATTAACCGAAATTGGACTCAAATGTTTTGAAGAAGAGATTATTTCAGCAGGGTATGTTGGAATCGATTTTATTCGAAAAATGGGTTCACCATCCTGCCAGTTTTATATAACTGAAAACCTGAAACAGGATTATTCGGAATTTGAAGAAACTATTGATAAACCAGAAGCTATCGTAATTGGCGATTTTGATGATTGGACTTTTGATCTGTTGAATCAAGCTTTTCAGCAGGTGATGAATGGGGCAGAGATTATAGCACTTCACAAGGGGAAATATTATAAAGTAGATACGGGGCTACGATTGGATGCGGGCGGTTTTGTAAAAGCCTTGGAATATGCCACAGGTCAAAAGGCACATGTAGTGGGAAAACCGAATAAATCGTTTTTCCAATGTGCCTTGAATGATTTAAGATTAACCCCTGAAGAAGTGGTCATGTTAGGTGATGATCTCATAAATGATGTGCAGGGTGCACAAAAATTTGGGATACCTGGCATCCTAGTAAAAACCGGTAAATATCATGAAGGGATGATTGAATCTAGCGGAATTAATCCGGACGGTTTGATTGATTCTATCGCAGACTTTCCAATAATTTTGAATTCATAAGGAGTTAAAATGAAGCAAATCGATTTTAAGAGTTTTTTAATTGGTGTATTAAGCACCGCCCTCTTATTTATACTGACGGGTTTCGAAGCAAATGGTAATCTTGGCGATATTGTCGTGAATTCAATTACAGTAAGGGATGATGGACATGGTGGTTTTATTACAGCCTACAATCAAGATCAAAAGCGAACATTATATCTCGGGACGGGGAAAGAAGATAATGGGTATGTCCAAACCTATAATAAGTATGAGCAGCCTACTGCCTATATTGGCTCCAATCGAGAAATGGATGGAGTCATGGTATTAAATGACCGATATGGTGCATTTGGTTTTTCACAATCAGGCAAAAAATGAAAATTTGGATTTTAGTGGTCATTCTTTTGTTATTTGCTTTTATAAAAGCTCGTAATCGTTTCCAAGATTATGATGAATAAATGCGCCCCTTATCTTTTGAATAAGGGGCGCATTTATTTTAAGGCGCAATCCTAATTGAAGCAGATAATGTTGATTCTTTTGAAATCGTATCTAGAATCATTTCTATTGAACGAGTATGTAGAATCAAAATATCATCTGCTCTATTTGTAGAATATTTATTCCCGTTCCATTCAAAATAATGGCTGGGTCCATAAATTTGACGAGCGTTTCGAAATTTCTCACTAAATGAAATTGTTAAGTTCTCTTCTATTTTTGAATCATTGTCTTGAGTATGAGCAACTATTTGTTCAATTTCGCCAACCAATACAGGTGAGTCAATCGATTTTGAAATAGTCAAATGTTCGGGAGTAATAGGTGTAGGAAGTAAAGTATCAGTTGGCCAATGTTGCAGGGCAACGGATAATATAAATACTGCACCTGCGAGCAATGTCGCAGCTACCCATGTTGATTTAGATTTATCTTTTTGTTTCATTGTACTGTCCTCTTTTTATTCCTTTCTAACACGTCACACCCTATACGAGTTCCTTTTGGGAATAAATAAATTAATAAACTATACTTTTTCTCTGAATAATTCGATAAGTACAATTTAATTTCTCGAGATGAAAAAGATTTTATTCATAGTTTTTATATCCCACGCAATTTTATTTAGTCGCACCATAATTAAAGGTGAGGTGTCACAATTGGGAACTAACAGTCCTATTCAGGGTGCTAATATCCAAATTAAAGGGACAGAAACAGGTACAGCCACAACTGCGAGTGGAAGTTTTGTTATTGAAACTGAAATTGAATTCCCAATCGAACTTTTAATTTCTCACATAGGTTTTAAATCAAAAAAATATGTTGTATTGGATGATAAGGCGATAAAAATCGAAATGGAAGATCGTATCTTGGCTGTAGATGCTATAGATGTGTCAGGAGTACGACAGAAATATGAAGCAGATGTATCAACATCTGTCATCACATTAGATAAAAGTTTTATTGATGAATTAGGCATTCGAGACCTAGGAACTGCACTAACAAGGATAAGTGGAGTTTCAACTAAACTAAGCTCTTCTGGAAAGCAGACAATTTCTATCCGAGGGAGCAATGCTGAAGATGTTCCAGTTTATTTAGATGGAATTCCAATAAATGATGTGATGACCGGTGTTGCAGATTTATCATCAATTGATTTGAATTCAATCGAAAATATACAAGTTATCAAAAGTGGAAATTCTATGTTGTACGGAGAAGGTGCCATTGGTGGCGTTGTTGATATGACATCTGTTTTTCCGGAAAAAAAATCTCTCAAATTAAAAATAGGATCAGGAATACCTTCAGGAGATGATTTTGATTATTCTGGGAATTCTGGTTATAAGAAAAATAATTTTGGGGGGTTTGGTAGTCTTGCATTAAAATCACGTTCTTATGGTTTTAGAACAGTTACTTATAATGAATTTGGTCATTTAACTCTGGGATATATTAAAGGAGACCAATCCATTAGACTTAATTATCATCAAATGGAAAAATCATTGGAGTTTCCAGGTGGTAGTTTAACCAACGCAGACTTAATGAATCTTTATGGCTTGAAATTTTCGGGTAATATTTTTGGATCACCAGGTTGGACTATTTCTTTTGGGCGAAGGTTTTGGAATTTATCACAGGATTATTTCTCAAGTTTGAATGAAGAAGTTCAGGATTTAATGGATTTTAGTCAAATTATGAAACGAGGACGGATAGGGATTGTTGATTTAACAGGATTTTTGGAATATCAAGAAAAGGGATTCTCGGGTAAAAAGGCCTATTTTGATTTTAATTCGCAACCCGTCGTTGTTCAGAATACTGATTTATCGAGGAACAGTTTAACAGGAGCAGGGGTGGCTCAGGTTATAGTATTTGGCAATACGCCCGCATTAAAAGTTGCAAAATTTGAAATGGGTATTAGAGCTAGCAGACTTCAAACGTATCGTACTGAAAGTTTTGAATTCAAAAATTTGACCTCTGACGGAACTGTTATCCAGTATATCAAACCTGATTTTTTATTGAATAATTTTCCAACTAATAAACGATTAGGAATACGGATTGAAGGGTTAATGCCTTTATTTAATTATGTATTCTTTATTAACCAGGGAAATAATACGAGGTTACCAACTTTAAGTGATTATTTTCGATTTTCAAATGCTTTACATCAAGGTGATAATGATTCAACCTTAACAAAAGAATCACTTTCTACGACTGACTTTGGGCTAAAATTAGATTTAGATACATTTGACAATAATAGCTTAATTAATTCTATAAAGGTTGAATTCAATTATTTTCAAAATTTATACATTAATAAAATCGCGTATCGTTTTATTGAAAATTCTCCTCCAACTCCTTTTAACACTGAAACAGCCGATGTTTCGGGATTTGAAACTTTTATTGTGATGAGTTTAATAGAAGATAAGGTAGAAATTTCCGTTTCTGGATTAGAGTTGAGAATTTCTGATTTCACTGCATTCCCAAATAAACCCGAAAGGAAATGGGTCACCGCTGTTCGTGCAAAAAACGATAAAATGAGTGCTAGCTTGGACATGATTTTTGAAGGCAAAAAAGTATTTTTATTGCCTGGGCTTGGATTTGGTAGTCAGGAAAAACGCATGGATGGAAATATTTCATTTTCATATCATAACACATTTTTTAATTGGAATATGAGATTGACTTATTCTATTCAAAATTTCCTATCTAAATCTAATCAAAATTTATCGGCAAAAGAATCTCTCGAAAAAGGTTTGAACTATTTTAACCAATATAGAGAAATGGTGTCTTTATCTGTTGAATTATGAGGATTAATCTTTTCCTAATTATTTTAATTTTCGCATCTTGTGACCTCCCATTCAAGCCCAAGAATGATAATAATAAAACCGATATATTTGCTGTCTCTCATGATTATATGGGTGAATATATTGTTCATTCCCATCCTGTCACTCTAACTTGGAGTGATATAGAAATTACCCGATTTAAGCATTTTAAAGTTGAAAGAGGGATGGGTAATAGTGAAGAGGATTTTGTCTGGACTCATATTATTACAATTACAGATTCACTGGAGACAACTTTTATTGATTCAATTGAAGATGATCAAATGTTTCAATATCGGGTGAGATTAGTTGATAAGAGTAATCAATTCATGATTGCATATTCAGAAACATTTACTGTCCCTGATGTAAAATCGTTAAACGTTAGAAATGATTATTTTTACTTTGAAGATGCATATGAGAGCGCTTTTTTAGATGATGGTGACACTCTTTATGTGTCTCCAGGAACCTATACAGTTAATCTTCGTTTTTTAACGAAAGATATCTACTTTATATCAACGAATGGTGCAGACCAGACCGCACTAGTAGGCGTATCTGATACAAGTTCTGTGGTAGAAATTCATAAAGGTGTTATGAGTGGATTCACTGTGAAAAATGGCGTCGGAAATGAAGGGGGTGGTGTTCAAGTTTGGGGAAATGCAATTTTAGAAAATTGTATTATTACTGAGAATAAGACAGTCGAAGCAGATGTGAACATACAGATCTATCCATTTGGGTTTGGCGGTGGAGTATATCTAACAGAAAATGCTTTGATGAGAAATTGCCTCGTTGTGGACAATTGGGGAAAATTTGGAGCTGGTGGAGTTTTAATGGATGGCTCATCTCGCATTGAAGATAGCGAGATTTTCAGTAATGATACAAAAGGGAAAGGAGGAGGGGTTCTTCTTTTTAGTGACGAATGTACTATTTCTCGATCAATCGTTAGAGCCAATCGATCTTTTGGAAGTACTATGGGAGGATTGGATGATAGTTTTGGAGGGGGGATCGCAACCTATTCAGGAAACCATTTTATTAACAATACCCTAATCAAAGGTAATTATAGTTCAAGAGGAGGAGGGGGTGTATTTGTTTCACAAAATGCATCAATATCCTTTATTAATTCGATTTTTCATAGAAATCGATCTGGATTATTTCGAGGAGATAATGGTTCGGGTTTGTCCTATGGTGATTTAACAATTCGGAATACAATTGTTTGGGATAATACAGGAAGAAATCCCAGGTTTCTTTGGAACGAAAGTTATTTTTCGAATATTGACGAGGTGAGTTATATCCAAACGAATCATGGAAATATTAGGGACGAGCCACTTTTTGAAGATATTACCCAAAATAACTTTATTCTAATGTCTGGTTCTCCATGTATTAATACGGGAGATTCATTAAATATTTATAATGATACAGATAATTCTAGGAATGATATGGGAATTTTTGGTGGCCCCGATCCCATTCAATTTTGATCGATAATTCCTCGAGCTTCTAATATTTTCCATGACCGAAGCGTCTTTGCATTTGTTTCCAGAAAAACAGGGAAAAGTGTTTCAGCATTTTGCCTGAAAAGAATCATATTTTCAAATAATCTGGATGAGTCTGGGGAAATATCAATTTCATGTTGAAAATATAAGGCTGAGGGGATTGTATCATTTATTTCCACAGGTTCAACACCATTTACATAAAATGTGTCAGGGAAAACAACCTCTACTTCAATTTCCCATCCCGTGATCGTATACTCAGATATATTGACAATTTCCCAATCCGTTGTCATAAGTGAATCATACCCGCCAATATTATGTCCACGTACAATTCCATTAATATCAACAAAAATGGGTTGTTCAATTTCTATTGTTTTACAGCCAACTAGAAAAAGTCCCAGTGTAATTAATTGAATGGTTTTTTTAAACATACTTCGTAAATCAAATTTATTGAGTTAAATATCATCCTTATTTTACAAAGAGACCATTAATAACTTGGGTATTTTTTACATCATTTACGGTTAATATTTTGAACTGATAATAGGAATTGAGATTAGGAACTTATATGATAGTTACTAATTGATTATTTTTGGATTAATTTCTATGATAATAAAAAGGAATAATAAACTAATATATGGATAAACCCGTAAATATTGCCTTGTTTGGGTTTGGCCGAATCGGCAGGAACATCTTTCGATTAGGCTACAATAACCCCAATTATAATTTTGTGGCAGTCAGTGATTTTGGATCTGCAGAAGCCCTTCATTATTTGCTTTCACGAGATTCAATCCATGGTGCCATGAAAGATGATGTAACTTTAGATGGAAACCATTTACGAGTTAAAGACCAACGAGTCAGAGTCATCAATGGCGGAGAGCCTGGAACGATTCCTTGGGATGCGTATGATGTGGATGTGGTTATTGATGCAACGGGACGTTTTTTAAAACGGTCTGAGCTTGTTCTACACATAGAGGCAGGCGCTAAGCGTGTTTTTGTTAGCAGGAATCCCCATGAGACCATTGACCGCTATGTGATTCCGGGAATCAATGAATCTACGATTGAAGCCTCTGATCAAATAATTTCGACAACTTCTTCCACAACTCAAGTCCTAGCTTTGATGTTAAAAATGTTGGATGAATCTTTTGGAGTTCAGCGGGCTATGATGACTACAATTCATGCGTACACATCCGATCAACCTTTGGCAGACGCCGTTGGAATTGATCTTCGTCGAAGTCGGTCAGCTGTGGAAAATATTATTCCAAATACAACATTCGCTCCTAAAATTATTGAGCAAATTATGCCACAATTTAAAGGGAAATTAGAGGGGATTGCATTTAATGTACCTGTCCCCAATGGATCCTGTGTTGATTTGACAACTGAATTAAGAAACATGCCATCCGTGGAAGAAGTGAATGCAATTGTTAAAAAATATTCAGAGACCACCCTAAAAGGGATAGTGGGATTTACGGATGATCCCATTGTTTCCAGTGATGTGATTGGCCGAGAAGAAACAATGATTTATGATGCCCAAGCAACCATGATTACACAAAATGCATTGTTGAAAAATATATGCTGGTATGATAATGGATGGGGATTTTCAAAACGTATTTTAGAGATGGTTGATGCTTACGCCGCCTTAGGAGATGAATAATGAGAATCGCAATAAATGGATTTGGGCGGATCGGACGATCTGTCTTCCGAATCTTAAATTCAAAACCTGACGTGGAAGTAGTAGCCATTAATGATATTTTTGATAAGGGTGCTTTGGCGTATCTTTTGAAATATGATACGGTCATGGGACGATTCCCTGAATCTGTTACATTAGAAGGTGACATGATGAAAACAGAAAGTCAGTCTGTAAAACTGTTGGCAGAACGTGATCCTGCAAATTTACCTTGGGAAGAAATGGGTGTGGATATTGTGATTGAGTCCACAGGGATTTTCTGTAAGAAAGCGCAACTCCAAAATCATATTTCCGCTGGTGCAAAACGAGTTATTTTGACTGTGCCTGCAAAAGATGAAATTGATTACACCGTCGTGTTGGGTGTAAATGATCAGGGATTAAAACCAGAACATAAGATCGTATCGAATGCTTCCTGCACCACCAATTGTTTGGCGCCCATGGCAAAAGTATTGAATGATTCTTTTGGTATTGAATTGGGCGTGATCAATACAATTCATGCTTATACCAATGATCAACGTTTGGCCGATGTGCCTCATTCAGATTGGCGACGTAGCCGCGCAGCAGCCGAAAATGTAATTCCAACAACAACCGGTGCTGCTAAAGCGGTGGGGAAAGTCCTGCCCGAACTCGAAGGTAAACTGGACGGGATTGCCATGCGTGTTCCTGTTCCGGATGGTTCTGTGGTCGATTTTAATGTCTGTTTAGAAAAAGATGTAACGGTTGATGATGTGAATGAAGCTGTTCGAGAAGCAGCTACAAATGGTCCTTTAAAAAATGTGTTAGAATATTCTACACTTCCAATTGTTTCAACGGATATTATTGGCAATCCTCATTCTTCCATTTTTGATGCACCCTTTACACGAGTCGTTGACGGCAATTTTGTTAAAACTTTGAATTGGTATGACAACGAGTGGGGTTATTCAAATCGGGTTGTTGATTTGTTGGGCGTCTTGGATCGCTTGGACTGATTCGGATTTTTCGGGTATAAAAAAGCACACTTTCTATTTTATATCCCACTAACTCCCTTTGTAAAGGGAGATTAATTGGAGTGCTTTTATTAGATCATTTGGTTATTATTCGTATTAAAATTGTAATTCTGGAATATCTTTATAATAGTCCAATACTTCCGGATTGGCTAATGCATCACGATTGGTTACGTTTTCACCATGGATAATCTTTTTTACGGCAATCTCTACTTTTTTCCCATTGATTGTATAAGGAATCCCATTTGTCCTTATTATTTTTGCCGGTACATGCCTAGGAGAACAATTTGAACGAATCAATTTTTTAATTTCTGTGATTCTATCATCAGTCAATTCTATATCATTATTCAGTTTTAAAAATAGAATTACCCGTTCATCTCCTTCCCATTCTTGTCCAATCACAAGACTATCTTCAACAAAATCCAACCCTTCTACAACACGATAAATTTCTGCTGTTCCTATCCGGACACCACCGGGATTTAAAGTTGCATCACTTCGGCCAAAAATGGTGATGCTGCCATAGTCAGAGACGCAAATAAAATCACCATGGTGCCAAATGTTTGGAAAATTACTGAAATATGCATCATGATATTTAAGACCATCGGGATCATTCCAAAAGTAGATGGGCATGGATGGGAAGGCAGAAGTGCATACTAATTCACCTTTCTCATTAATCCTGGAATTCCCTTTTGAATCATATGCATGAACATCCATTCCTAATCCTCTACATTGTAGTTCACCACGCGTTACAGGTAACATAGGGTTTGCCAAAGCAAAACACGAAATAATATCCGTTCCACCGGAAATGGACCCGAGAAGAACATCGCTTTTGACGTGCTTGTACACATAATCAAAACTTTCATCGACCAAGGGAGAACCGGTAGAAAGAACCGCTCGAAGTTTGGTTAAATCGGCAACTTTCTTGGGCCGAATATTTGCATCTTTACATGCATCAATAAATTTGGCACTGGTTCCGAAAACAGTAATTCCTAATTCTTCTGCCATTTTCCACATGGCATTGCCATTAGGATGAAAGGGTGAGCCATCGAAGAGAACTATGGTTGAGCCTACTGCCAAAGATGAAACGAGCCAATTCCACATCATCCAGCCACAGGTTGTAAAATAAAAAATGGTATCGTCCCGAGTTAAATCACAATGGAATTTTAATTCCTTCAAATGTTGGATCAGGGTTCCACCTGCAGAATGGACGATTGATTTTGGCAATCCGGTTGTTCCAGATGAATACATAATATAAAGTGGATGGTCAAAAGGAACTTGCTCAAATTCCATTGGATAGGGTGTTTTGGAAATAAAATCAGTGTATAAAATCCCATTTTCAAATTGAGACAAATCAGGATTATTATCCGTGTATCCCACAATAATTACTTTTTCTACACTGGGCAGTTTGGACAAAATCCCTTTTAGTTTATCCAATGAATCAAATGTTTTTCCATTATAGAAATAGCCATTCGCAGCGAAGATAATTTTAGGCTTAATCTGGATAAATCGATCCAAGATGCCCTTAATTCCAAAATCAGGAGAGGATGAACTCCAGATGGCGCCTATGGATGTGGTAGCTAACATAGCAATAATTGCTTCCGGCATATTGGGAATAAATCCACAAATCCGATCCCCTTTTTGCACGCCGGATTCCTTGAGTGACTGGGCTAACTTTTCTACTTCATTGAATAGATCCTTATAAGTTAAAGATCGTAATGTTTGGCCTTCACCTTTAAAATGGATCGCAATTTTATCATCCCGATAGCGGAGCAAATTTTCCGCATAATTCAGTTTAGCGCCATCAAACCATTTTGCACCGGGCATTTTTTTATCATCATCAACAACTTCAGAGTAAGGGATGGAATGTTTTATCTCGGTATAATGCCAAATCTGTTCCCAAAATTCTGAAATATGATTTACAGACCAATTGAATAATTCATCATAGGATTTTATTTCAAATCCGTAGATCTCATTGACTCGACGAATGAGTTGAGCCATTTGGGATTTTTCAGGGTGGGCCGGTATCCAGAGAATTTTTTCCATTTTTTAACCAGTAATTTGTTTAAATACTGGTTACAATTTTACTGAAAAGTTTGGGAAAAAAAGTCATTAATTAAAATACAACCCATAGGTGTTTTAAGAATTCTATTTTAATTTTTAGCATTAATTATTTACGAATGATTTCCTTTTAATGAAAATAGCATTTTTAACTGCGGGTGGAATTGCACCTTGTCTCTCATCATCCATTGGCGCATTGATTGAAAAATACAATGATATTGCGCCCAACGCTGAAATGATTGGATATCTAAACGGATATCGTGGTTTGCTTTTGGGGAATTCGATTGAATTTCCTGATTCACTTAAAACCCAATTCACAACACTTTATGATTTTGGTGGGAGTCCCATTGGAAACAGTCGGGTGAAACTCACCAATGTTGATGATTGTATTAAGCGTGGTTATGTACGAGATGGGCAAGATCCGCTGAAAGTTG
>JAPYRR010000035.1 GCA_029936885.1 Fidelibacterota bacterium
TTGCAAAAGGGTCCGTTGATAAGAGTTATGGGATTCACGTGGCCCAAATGGCTGGATTACCTAAATCTGTGATTCATCGTGCAACCGAGATATTGAATCATCATATCCAACAATCTGGGGAAAAAGGTGGAACTTCTACACCACCGCAGCCGTCCAATCAAATAACACTGTTTCAGGAACAGGAATTAAAATTGCGCAAAAAATTAAATGAGTTGGATGTGAATTCCATGACACCCCTGGAAGCACTTAAAATATTAGATGAGATCAAAAAAGAACATGGGTTGTAGGATGACCACGAAGACACGAAATTATTTTCTAGGCCTATGTATGTTGAGTATGGGGTATTCAGAAGGTTTTTGGGTGAATTATGGTTGGGAGCTTTTCGAACATGTAACGGATGCTAGAACTGCATCCTTAGGCCAAGCAACATCTGCCTATAATTTTGGATCACCTGTATCCTCATTAATAAATCCAATTTTTTCTCTAGCTCCGATCCAAAATGTGAATGTAACCCATCAATCCCGATTTGCTGGTATCTTGAATAATGATCTTGTCGGATTCCAGATTCAAAGGAAACAAAATCCAATCCAAATCAATATCTTATACGAAGGTATCGGGCAGATCCCGGATACAAGAAATATGCTTCTTGATTGGGGGAATGATGGGCAATTTGGTACCAATGACCCGGGCGAAGGGAATGGCATTTTGGATGAAGGCGAACGCTTGGATGCAGATCAACTTCGCTTTTTCAGCCAGCATCAAGTGGGGATACATGCTGCGTTTAATCATATTCTACGAAAAATGCCAATTGGTATTGGTATAAAGATTCTATCTTATTCTTTAGATAGTCATTTTGCTTTAGGCGTTGGAATTGATCTAGGAATCATGAAAAAGATTAATGAAACGAATATTGGCATTGTGGCACGAAATCTTCCTGCATCCGGACTTATTTGGGATAATGGAACCGTCGAGGGAACAACACCAACTGTTTCTGTGGGTATCCACCAACCGTTAGAGTTGACAAAAATCCCTGTGAAACTTCATTCTATGTTTAATCTGGACATTTCTACGTCCAATCGTCATTTGGATTCACAATTAGGATTTGGGCCCTTTTCTGTGGATGGCTCATTCGGAATTGAAGGAATTTATAAAGATAAACTGTTTATTCGATTGGGACGAAATTCTGTGAATAATTCAACGGGTGGATTGGGAATACAATGGGACGGATTCGGTATTGATTATGCATTTTTGTCATCCAGTTCTTCCGATGGTTTAGGGAATCATCATCTCATATCGTTGAATTTTTCAATTGATTGGGTGAAATCTAAACTTGTGGATTAATCGTTCAACTAATCTTTATTCTAGAGCAAAATTTTTATCTTGTTTTGCCCATCATCCTTCTTGGATAATATTCACCTAAATTCGTAATTTCCCAGACTTTACCCCTATATGAAATTATGATTAAAAGTATGACAGGATTTGGTCGCGGTTCTGCCGGCAAAGGCCCCAATAAGATTGATGTAGAAATACGGACAGTTAATTCAAGGTTTCTCGAAATGAAAATTCGTGGATTTAATATGGATCCCAATCTGGAACATAAAGTTCGAAATGCACTTGAAAAATCTCTTCATAGGGGAAATGTCCAAGTACGATTTGATTTTTCAGCGGTGCCAGATACAAAAAAATTGAGCTTTAATCGGGAACGGTTTGAAACTCTTCAGGAAGTCATAAAAACTATTCATGTAGACTATGGTCAACGAATTAATCTAAGCGATATTATTTCAATTAATGATCTTCTTTCAAGCGATGAACCAGAAAAAGTAGAGCCAGGCATCATTATAAAAGCACTGGACCTTGCTATAAATCAGGTAAACGAAATGCGTGGAAAAGAGGGGCATCAGATTCAAAAAGATATATTGGCTCGAATGGAATTACTTCAAAAAAGAATTTATGAAGTGGGTGAAATTTCCGGTCGTTTTAGTGTAGAGAGACAGTCCCAAATGCGGGAAAAGATCTCGGAATTGTTGGATGGGGAAGCGTTAGACGAAACTCGTTTGATCCAGGAAGTTGCTTTTTTAGCTGAACGGGCGGACGTAACCGAAGAGATTGTTCGTTGTAAAAGTCATTTTACACAATTGTCATCCTATTTCGCTCAGGAAGAACCTGTGGGTAAACGAATCAATTTTTTAATTCAGGAGATTGGTAGGGAAGTAAATACCATTGGGTCTAAAAGCCCACAGACTGACGTAACGAACCATGTGATTGAAATAAAAGCAGAATTAGAAAAAATTCGTGAACAAGTTCAAAATATCCTTTAATGATAAATTTAATTACTATATCAGCACCATCCGGGTCGGGAAAAACGACACTTTGTAAAGCATTGCAGAGGGTAATGCCTGCAATTGAATGGTCAACATCTTATACCACTCGAGAACAAAGGAGTATTGAATTTGACGGAGTTGACTATCATTTTATTTCTCATGGTGAATTTGAAGATCTAATTCTAAATCAAGAATTAGCTGAATGGGAAAATGTTCACGGCTTTTATTATGGCACGCCAAAATCGACATTAGAAAATGCCATCGAGAATGATAAAATAGTATTATTAGAAATGGATGTAAAAGGTGCAATTCGAATTAAAGAATTGTACCCAGAAAATTCCTATTCTATTTTTATAATTCCCCCAAGTATCATACATTTAAGGGAAAGATTAAAAAAGCGTGGTACCGATTCGGAAAAACGAATCGAGATCCGTCTCCAAAGATTCCAGCAAGAAATGGAATATAAAGAAAGGTTTGACCATGTCATGATTAATGAGAATCTTGATGAGGCAACCCAAGAATTAATCAGTGTAGTTAACGAACTAAAAGAAGGAGTCCTAAATGGGTCTTAAAACAATACCTTTTCGTGAAATAGAAGAAAAAGCAGAAAATATGTATGAAGCTGTGGCAGCAATGTCGGGTCAAGCTCGTCGTGAATTAGATGACCGTATATTAAAAAAAGCAATCATCGGGCATCAAAATGAAGATTTAGACGTTTTTGATGAAATAGATGAGGTCACACCAGAAACCTATGAAGAACAAGAAAAGGTTACCACTACAGCGATTGGGAAATTTCTAGATGGTGATGTAACCTGGAGAAAAACCAAACCTATTTAAATTGTGATCATGAAAGATACAGTACACCAATATTTACAGCAGCAAAAAGCGTTGTATGGAAATGAATTGTATCTTTCAAGAGAACCGGATTCTTTGCCTAGTACATCCCCGGTGATAGACAAATCAATTTCTTATAAAGAAATAGATGACTTTAATCAATCCATTTGCAACTGCATGGAATGTCCGTTAGGCAAAACTCGAACCAATTTCGTTTTTGGAGTTGGTGATCCGAATGCTGAATTAATGTTGGTAGGCGAAGCACCAGGGAAACAGGAAGATTTAAAGGGAGAACCTTTTGTGGGTCGCGCAGGAAAGTTATTAGATGATATTCTTAGAGCCATAAACCGAAAACGAGGGGATGGTGTTTATATTGCCAATGTTTTAAAATGTCGACCTCCAAATAATCGGGATCCACTACCTTCAGAAGTTGAAAAATGTGAGATCTATTTACAAAAGCAAATTCAACTTGTAAAACCAAAATTAATTGTAGCATTAGGGAGAGTAGCGGGTAAAACTTTGTTAAAAATGGATGTACCGCTTAAAGAACTAAGATGCAAAACACATGATTATAATGGTACACCATTGCGGGTCACATATCATCCCGCTGCATTATTGAGAAATTCGAATTTTAAACCTCCCACATGGGATGATTTTAAATGGATTCGTGACTATTTATCACAAGCGTAAACTATGGCTGAAAATCAACAGGAAATTTTAAACGTACAACCGCATTCGGATGATGCAGAAGTAGCCGTATTAGGCTCCATGTTGGCATCAAAAGAGGCTGTCAGTAAAACAATTCAATGGCTCACACCTGACCATTTCTACAAAAATGGAAATGGACAAATATTTTCTACGATGCTTAATCTTTTTGAAAAAGGAGAACCAATTGATACAGTTTCTGTCATTGACCTTCTTAAAAAGAATAAAGAATTAGAAAAAGTTGGAGGTACTTATTATATCACAGGATTGGTGGAATCTGTCCCGACGGCAGCACATGCAGAAAGGTATGCAAAAATTGTACTGGAAAAAGCGCTCCTTAGAAGATTAATTTTATTATCCCACGACATTGCTAAAGAAGCTTATGATGATAGCCAAGAGATTGGCGATATACTTGACACAGTAGAACAATCAATTTTTAGTATTACCCAAAAGCGGTTGAAAGGTGGCTTTACGCATATTGACCCTATTCTTGTTAAGACTTTTGAAAAGCTGGAACAAATTAGCTTAAATAAAGGATCCGTTATTGGAGTACCATCCGGTTTATTGGATTTGGATGATTTAACATCTGGATTTCAGGATGGTGATTTAGTTATAATTGCAGGAAGACCTGGAATGGGAAAAACTGCTCTAGCATTATCCTTACTTCGAAATGCTGCATTAGAAGGGAATGTTGGGGTAGGAATGTTCAGTCTAGAAATGGCAAATCATCAATTAGCCATGCGTTTATTATGTGCTGAAGCCCGGGTTGATAGCCATTTTGTCCGGACTGGGAATCTTCCTAAAACACATTGGAAAAATTTAAGTTTAGCAGTTGGTTCCCTGGCGGAGGCACCCATTTATTTAGATGATACGCCAGCTTTAACAGTATTAGAATTAAGAGCAAAAGCTCGTCGCCTTAAAGCTGAACATAATATTGGTATGATTGTGGTGGATTATCTTCAATTAATGCAAGGTCCCAAAGGTGTTGAAAATCGCCAGCAAGAAATTTCTGTAATCTCTCGGTCATTAAAAGCATTGGCAAAGGAATTAGAAATTCCAGTGGTTGCTTTATCGCAATTATCACGTGCAGTGGAACAAAGAGCAGATAAGCAGCCCCAACTGTCTGATCTTAGAGAAAGTGGCGCAATTGAACAAGATGCAGATGTTGTAATCTTTTTATATAGACCATGGGTGTATAGTCAGGATGATGAAGATGAAGGGATTGCAAAGATTATTGTCGCTAAACAACGAAATGGCCCAACAGGATCAGTAGAGGCATCATTCATTAGTAAATATGCTAGATTCGAAAACCTTTCTCAGGCTGAATCTCCTTTCTAATGGATAATCCCCTCGCCAGATTAGCCCCTCAATTATTTGGAGAATTTCCAAAACCATTTGTCAAACTGATTGATTCAATTTCAATCGGTCCTGATCAAGAAAAAGATGAAATCAAATCGCTTATTTGGAAAGCCTACGAATTTGGACATCGGCAACATGAAGGACAAAATCGACGATCTGGAGAAGCTTATTTTACACATTGCGTTGCAGTAGCCCAAACTCTCGCCTCATGGAAAATGGACACAACAACCATCATTGCTGGTTTACTACACGATACGATTGAGGATACGCAGGTATCTGCTCAAGAACTTCGCCAGGAATTTGGAGATGATTTAGCAAATTTGGTAGAGGGTGTCACAAAAATTGGTGGTATAAAATTTTCATCCCGGAAAGAGAAACAAGCGGGAAATTTTATGAAAATGCTTTTATCGGTTGCACAAGACCTTCGAGTGATTATCATCAAATTTGCTGATCGACTTCATAATATGGAAACGATAAAGCATATGACAAAGATTAAGCAACATAGAATTGCTGTGGAAACGAGAGATGTTTATGTTCCATTAGCTCACCGATTGGGTATGTCTTCAGTAAAAGCTCAATTAGAAGATCTAGTATTCCGTGTTCTAAATCCTTCCGGATATAAAGAATTAGACTCAAAAATTAAATCGTCTAAAAAACAGAGAGATAAGTTTATTAAGACAATTATTGACCCTGTCAAAAAAGAGCTTAAATCTTATGAAATTATTCCACATGTGTATGGAAGGTCTAAATCCTATTCATCTATTTATGGAAAAATGGTTACTCGTGATAAATCGTTTGATGAAATTTATGATTTGTATGCCATTCGAATTGTCGTAGATAAAATTGAACAATGTTATTTAGCCTTAGGAATTGTTCACAATCTTTATACACCAGTTCAAGAAAGATTTAAAGATTTTATAGCCATGCCGAAGTCAAATGGATATCAATCTGTTCACACAACAATATTGGGGGAAAAAGGACAATTAGTTGAAATCCAAATTCGAACATCTGAAATGGAAGAAACTGCTGAAATTGGTGTGGCAGCTCATTGGGTTTATAAAGATGGAAAATCATCAGGGATAGATCAAAATGTAAAGTGGCTCCGTGAATTATTAGATGTACTTCAAAATGAAACTGCAGATCCAATGGAATTTATGGAACTCCTGAAGATCGATCTGTACAATGAAGAAATATTTGTATTCACACCTGCTGGTGATCTAATTCAATTACCTGTAGGTGCTACACCTGTAGATTTTGCATTTCAAGTACATACTCAAGTTGGCATGCATTGTATGGGAGCTAAGATTAATCATTCTGTTGTTCCCCTAAATACAAAATTGAAAAATGGTGATATGGTTGAGATTATTACCAGTAAAAAGCAAATGCCAAGTTATGGATGGCAAAAATTTATTATCACAACCAAAGCAAGAAACCAAGTCAACAGATACCTGAAAAAAATTCAAGATGATGAAAGCATTAAACTGGGTGGAGAAATGCTTGAAAAAACACTTCGTCGGATGAAACTATTTAAAGACATTGATGAATTCCGGGAAAGCTTTGCCAAATTTGGGTATTCAGATTCAGGGGCTTTGCTTAAAGCAATTGGATCAGGAATGATTACTGTTAGAGAAATATTTCGAAAACTTCGACCGCAAGAAGAAGAGATTGATGAAAAAACTGAAGAAGAAGAATCCACGAAATTTTTTGATTTTGCAAGGTCAAAGACTAAGGGTATCATTCTAGATGGAATAGATAATCTTATGGTGAATTTTGGTAAATGTTGTAATCCAATACCTGGAGATGAATTAATTGGGTTTATTACTCGGTGACGAGGGATAACAGTCCACCAAAGCGCTTGTAAAAGTTTACCCTTGTTGAGCCATGAGTCTGATCGCTTAATACCTGTAGACTGGAATATAAAATCATCAGATCATTTTAATGTTCGATTAAGGGTTGTTTCTCAGGATTATAAAGGTGCCTTAAAAGATATGTCTGAATGTATTGCAAAACAAAATGTAAACATTACTAGTGTGGATATTAAGGTAAAAGAATCAATCGCAATTGCTCACTTTATTGTTCAAGTTAATAATAATCGTCAACTAAATCGTCTCATTCGAAAAATGACTAAATTGAAAAATGTTGATTATGTAGAAAGGGCAGGTCGATAATGGAATCAATAACATATACAAAAAGAGATATTGCAACGAAACTAGCCGAGAGAAAAGGATTAAGCATTCGTAAGTCCAAAGATCTCGTGGAAGATTTCTTTAATATTGTGAGAGATTTGTTAATGGAAGAAAATCCCTATACCAGAATCGAGATTAGGAATTTTGGCGTATTTGAATCCAAGCCCACAAAGGCAAAACCAAGAGCACGAAATCCTAGGACGAATGAAGAGATATATGTTCCAGCTCATAAAAAAACTCGATTCAAACCTGGAAAAATCCTTAAAGAACACCTCCGAAAACCGATTTAATTCATGGGGAGATTATTGGGTGTAGATTATGGCGATAGCCGTATTGGGTTAGCCCTGTCAGATCCGCTCAAAATGATTGCATCTCCTTATAAAACCATTCAAAATGAAGGAAGTGAAAAATGCCTTCAATCTCTACAAGCTATTATAAAAGAAGATGAAGTAGAGGCCGTGGTGGTTGGTTTACCTATTGGAATGAAGGGACAGGAAACGGCTCAAACAAAAAAAGTACGAGAATTCGCAACCTCATTAGCGATTCTTAGTTTACCCATATATTTAGAAGATGAGCGGTTGTCATCAGTGAGTGCTGAAAAATCCATGATCCAGCAAAATATCAAAACAGGACATAATAAAGGGATGATTGATCAACGGGCAGCTGCAATCTTGCTTCAACAATTTCTAGACAAGCAGCGACGATGAAATCCTTATTTGATCGACCGGCTTGGTCATTAGCTATTTGGGGTGGACTTATTACAGGTTTAGCCTACCAGCCGTGGCATTTGGGCTTTTTGGCGTGGATTGGACTTATACCTCTTCTTCATATTTGGTTGAATCATGACGCAACAGAAAATGCCCGTTTAGGGTATTTGTTCGGTATGACACATAACATGGTTGCATTTTACTGGATCGGTTTTAATTCCGGTGCGAGTTTTTGGGTTGTGCTCCTTTCATTAATAGCAGCAGTTCTATATTTAGGAATTTTCTGGGCGGCTGCAGGCTGGGTTTTTGGTCGCGTAAAATCTAATGGAAATGGTTTAGTATTATTCCCATTTTTAATTGTTTCCATGGAATGGATTCGTAGTTTTGGTGCTTTAGGATTCCCATGGGGGAATTTGGTATTAACCCAGGTTGATTATTTGCCAATGATTCAAATAATGGAAGTAACAGGGAGCTATGGTGTAACATTATGGATCGTATTACTTAATGTTATACTTTATATATTATTTCAAAATTATAACCTGAATAAAAAACTAGGTTTATTCTATTTGATTTTATTATTGGGGATATGGTTTTTTGGTAACTCAAGGGTAAATGATTTTACAGAATCCTCATCTCAAATGAGTGTAGGAATCCTCCAACCTAATTTAGATCCAAATACTAAATGGGATTATGATAAAAAGAAGGAAATCATTGCCTATATGGATTCACTTCATTCAGTTGCAATCGCATTAGATCCTGATATTATTTTATTTCCTGAAACGGCTTTGCCTGCATATTTGAAATTAAATCATCGAGTACGGAAAATGATTCAAACGAAAGTTGATTCTTCAGGAATTCCGGTACTAACGGGTACAATTGACAGAATTAAATCATCAGAGGGTCAAAAACACTATTTTAATAGTAGCATGTTTCTGACCCCAAACCATAAGTACGTTCTTTATAATAAGCTTCATCTCGTTCCATTTGCTGAATACATACCCTTGTCGGGAAAATTCCCTTCCTTAATGAATTTGAATTTTGGGCAGGGGAACTTTACTCAAGGTTCAGAGTACACCGTTTTTGAATGGAAAAATGTAAAATTTTCTAATTTAATTTGTTATGAATCCAGTATGCCCAATATTGTTCGAGAATTTATTCAAAAGGGTGCTGAAATAATTACTATCCAAACCAATGACGGTTGGCTAGGGGAATCAGCTGGCCCCTATCAGCATTATGATGTGGCACGAATTCGTGCAATTGAAAATCGGGTACCGATCATTCGATCAGCCAATACAGGGATTTCTGGGCTCATCCTCGCAAATGGAAGATCTACTCATGAGCAAAAATTGGGTGAAACAGCTGTTTTTAAAGTAAATGTTCCTATTGGTAACGCTAGTAGCTTTTATAGTCGATATGGTGATATTTTTGCCATGATTTGTTTTTTAATATTTTTCTTACTTGGACCATTCCCATGCCTAAAAAAACGATTATAATTATATTGCTCTCGGTTTGCTTTCTTTTTGGTGAGCTTCCAACCCTTCATCCTATGGTTAAATCCGCTATTTTGCCTGGGTGGGGAGAAAAAAGTATGCAAAATACAAATAGAGCAAAAAAGTTTCGATTAATCGAAATTTCACTGATTACAGGTTCGGTGAGCGCCTATAAGTTCTCAGATCATTTTGTAAATCGATATGAATCATTTGCTGTTGAGCATGCCAATGTTGACTCTCGTGGTAAAGACCATCGGTATTGGGTAGATATTGGTAACTATTCCGATATGGACAGCCATAATGATGAACACCTTCGATTTCGCGATTTAGATGATTTATATGATGAAAGGGACGGATGGGGTTGGATATGGGATTCTAAAGAAAATAGGACAACATTTGAAAATATGCGTATTCGAAGTGACATTTTAGCCATGACCGGGAAATTCCTTATTGGAAGTATTGTTGTGAATCATATTGTATCTGCAATAGATGCGCTATATTTAACAAGACTTCAAAAAATCGAATCTGTTGTATTTTTACCTAAGATTTCTAAAGATGGAACGAAATCTCTTTCATTAACAATCTTCTTCAATTAAACAAAATGAATCCTATCGCATTGCTATGCGTGTATTTGGCGTTTTCTGTTTCAGTATTGTTATCTACGGAAATTGGGATTTTGACTCTACACATTATTGCTGGAATTGGACTTATTTTTATAGAAAGGGATAGATGGCAAGAATGGAAAATTCGAACAGGTCCATTTTGGAAATATTTTCCTTTAACCGGTCTCATTTTTTTTACTATTTCATTTCTGGTAACAGATAGACCCATGCAAATCATTATCATGGATGTAACATTTGCAACTATTCGGTTGATTGTAATGGTTAGTGTAATGACTATTTATACACTTCAGTCGAATTCCCAAGATTTTATTACGGCAATTAGGAGTATGTGGTTTGGGATGAACCGGCAATGGCGTTGGGTAGAAGATTTGCTAATCTTTTTTGATATGACGATTCGATTTTTTCCTACATTTAAAGAAGAATGGAAACAAATGGAACGGTCTCAAAAAGCGCTATCAATTCCTGTGGCTAATTCTTTTTCATCTAAGGCATTTCAAATAGCACAATTTATTCCTGATTTTATGATTCTTAATTTGAAAAAAGCTGATTCCATTTCGCACGGTATGGAAATGCGCGGATATGGAAAATCCATTCCAAGAAGTGTATTCTCATTTATCCCATTTACATTACTCGATTTTTTATTGTGTATTCTATTTATAGCCACGTTAATTGGAGTGCATTCATTTGGAAAGATTTAAGTTAACAATCCAATACGACGGATTAGAATTTTTTGGGTGGCAACTACAAGCTAAAGAAAGAACAGTACAGGGTGTTATCGAAAAAGCAATTCAGAAGATTTCAGGTTCTGATAGTCGAATCGCGATTCACGGTGCAGGACGCACCGATACAGGTGTCCACGCATTTGGGCAGGTAGCTCATGTAGACCTTGATACGAAAATGAAAGAAAATGACTTGAAAAGTGCCTTGAATGGGAATTTACCTTTCACGTGTAGAATTATGAATGTTGAGAAGGTTGATGCAGATTTTCAAGCGAGATTTGATGCAACAAAAAGACATTATCGATATCAGTGTTATGTGGGTGAGTCCATCTTATACAATAATCAGGTTTGGCATTTGAAAGAACTGGATTCAGCTTGTTTAAATAATCTTGCAATTCATTTGATTGGTGACCATGATTTTCTATCCTTAAGTAAATTCAGGGAAGATCTAGATCATACTCGATGTATTATTCACAAATCTGAATGGAAGTATGATGGAAAAATGGTAATTTTTCGTATTACTGGGAACAGGTTTCTGCACCACATGGTGCGATATCTTGTGGGAACAATGGTTGCGGTTGCTGAAAAACGATTCACAGAAAAAGAATTTTTATCTTTGTTAAATAATCCACAAAAAAATGTTCGAATATTTAAAGCACCAGCTCAAGGATTAATTTTAGAAAAAGTTGATTATGAATAGACAAATTTCTTTAATGATTACTTTTTATTTCATGGGTTATCTCATGGGAGACGGGATAACTGCGTCAAGAGAGACGGCTATTACCCGAGCAATTGAAAAGGTCGGACCAGCTGTGGCAAGTATTAATGTAGAGCAGCATGTTTCTTCAGTCTCATTTAGTCCATTTTTTGGATTTATGTATCCTCGTGAAATTTATCCTATGAAAAGTTCGGGAAGTGGAATCGTTATTAGTCCAGATGGTTTTGTTATGACAAATCACCACGTGATTGAGAATGCGAACAAAATTACAGTTACACTTTCTGGTGGAAATGAATATGAGGCAGAAATTGTCGGTTTTGATGTAACATCAGATCTTGCATTATTAAAATTAGAAGGTGACAATTTCCCCTTTGCTGATTTAGGAAATTCGGACGAGTTAATTATTGGTGAATGGGTCATTGCTCTTGGGAATCCTTTTCAACTTTTTTCAATCAGCAATAAACCATCTGCAAGTATTGGTATTATTTCTGCAACACATATGGACTTTGGTAGACTTAAAAGCGGGAAGGTATTTCAGGATATGATTCAAACAGATGCTGCGATTAATCACGGAAATTCTGGAGGTCCACTGGTCAATGCACTTGGAGAAGTGATTGGTATTAATACGTTTATTTATTCGGGATCTGGTCAGGACCAAGGTTCTGTCGGTGTTGGGTTTGCTATTCCGATAAAGACTGCAAAAAAAATAGCCAAGGAATTACGTGTCACAGGTCATGTTGACCGTGGGTATTCAACAGGATTAGTTGTCCAAACGGTAACACAAAACATTTCTCGTTATTTAAATATACCATTCACGGAAGGTGTAATTATTGTTGAAGTAAATGAGGGGAGCGCAGCTGCCAGATCTGGGTTGATGCCGGGTGATGTTATCATTTCAGCTCACGGAGAATATGTTAATAAACCAAGTGATATTCGTTCTGTAATTTTAGAAAACGATCTTCGGTCTGGTGATAGGATTAAGTTGAAAATATTCCGAAATGGTCACTATAAAAATGTAAAATTAAAATTAGGTAAAGTTGGAGGGAATTGATTTAAATGAGACTTGCACCCGAAGGACGAATCATTGTATTTCCGGTTATTGTATTTACGGTAATCATTTTTTATCTAACCATTACGATTGTCGCATCTATTATAGTTTTTATTATTTCATTCGGAATATTGATATTTTGTTTAAACTTTTTTAGAGATCCGGTCAGAAATATCCCCGATGGACAAAATTTGATAATTGCCCCTGCTGATGGAAAAATTGTAAAGATTACAGAAATCAATGATCCGGATTTGGGTGAATCTCAATTAGTCTCCATTTTCTTGAATGTATTCAATGTTCATGCAAATCGAATGCCGATTGATGGCACTTTCAACGAAGTAAAATATAAAAAGGGAAGATTTTTAGCTGCATTTAATCATAAAGCATCGGATGAGAATGAACAAACCGAAATCTCGATTACAACGAAGATTGGAACTATAAAAGTAAAACAAATTGCAGGGTTGATTGCTAGACGAATTATTTGTCATGCAAAAAAAGGTAATTTTATGGAAATGGGCGGAAGATTAGGTTTTATAAGATTTGGATCACGAACTGATTTGATACTCCCAAAATATGTAAATTTATCCGTAGAATTAAACCAGAAAGTAATCGGTAATAAAACGATTATAGGTACATATGAATGAAATTGAATCCAATTAAAAAAAGACGGGCACCTAAACACTTTATTCCGAATATATTGACCTTACTCAATATGTTCCTTGGATTTTTGGCTATCGGACTCATATTGAATGGACAGCCTTTGAAGGCAGGTGTATTTATTATTGTTGCCGGACTTTTTGACGTTTTTGATGGTAAGATCGCAAGAATGTTGGGAATAGAATCTCAATTTGGAGTAGAGTTTGATTCCATGGCAGATACGGTGTCTTTTTGTGTGGTTCCCTCTGTCTTAGTG
>JAPYRR010000125.1 GCA_029936885.1 Fidelibacterota bacterium
AAGAACTAATCACATTTTGATGGAACATTTGGGATTTCAAATACCGTCGCGATATAGAATGGACTAATTTAATTCCAAAAATATTAGCTGATCCCACGCCATCAATTTTTTCAAGCTGAATAGGTGACGCTTCCAATACACCTTTTAGGGATTGAAAAATTTTGATTAATCGTTTGGCTGTAGTTTTTTGGTCACGATGGCTATCTGCTAATTTTAGCAATAATTCGATTACCTCATAATCAAGAAATCCATCGATATCATTTTGAAGAAAACGTTTGCGTAAATTCGCATAATGGCCTTGGGACTTTGTCATGATTACCTCTGACTGATTTATTGTGGAAGAAATCCAACTCATGTTAGATTTACAGGTGAAAACTAAAACTTATTAACCACATGAGTATATAAAAAATGACATCTAAAAAATATAACACATTTTGGGAGTTCTACCCTTTTTATTTATCCCAACACCAAAATTCAATTTGTAGATTGCTCCATTTTATTGGAACAAGTATCATTATCCTCCTATTAATATTTTATGTAAATTCACCTAAGGACCTATTATTCCTTCCATTAATAGGATATGGATTTGCATGGGGGGGGCATTTTTTCTTTGAGAAAAATAAACCGGCTACATTTGAATATCCATTATATAGCTTAATGGGTGATTTTGTAATGTTTTGGCAGATACTGACGCGGAAAGAAAAAATTTAAACCATGGATAATTTATTTGACATTCAAAATGTTCAATCTCAAGAATTACAATTCCAGGACCTCATGCTCCATCGTGTTCATGAAATACTCATGGTGGCAAGTCCATACGATTCATTCATATTAGAAGAAGATGGTCGTCTAACAGAACAAATTCTCCATGAATATTTAGGGATGAATCTCAGTTATGCCCCTCGGGTTTGGAGAGCGGCAACGGCGGGAATTGCGTTGGAACTTCTTTCAAAACGACCCTATGATTTAGTTATTGTTATGCTCAGAATTTCAGATATGGACCCCATCTCTTTCGGGAAAAAAGTAAAAGAACTGTATCCAAATAAACCCATCATTTTGCTGGCATTTGATGAGTCTGAAATCAAGCAACTTCCTGAACATTATGATGATTCTATCGACAGTGTATTCATGTGGACGGGAAACTCCAGCGTTTTCCCCGCCATTATCAAATATTATGAAGATAAAAAAAATATAAAGCGGGATATCAGAAAAGGTAATGTTCGTGCCATAATCGTCATTGAAGATACGCCTCGATATTATTCTAATCTGCTTCCCATGATTTATAAAGAAATCGTGTATCATACTAAATTATTGATGGATAAAAGTTTAAATAATACACACCGCTTGCTCCACATGAGAGCTCGACCCAAAATGTTATTGGCCAAAAATTATGAAGAAGCAGAAAAATATTTCAAACGTTATCGTATGAATATTTTGGGTATCATTTCTGATATTCGATTCCCTGAAAATGGGAAAATGAATACCAATGCAGGAATCAAATTTGCAAAATTTGTTCGCTCTGTAGAAAAAACAATGCCTATCGTCCTTCAATCAAATGAAAAAGGATTAGAGCAAGAAGCCAAAAATCTCTCTGTATTATTACTGGAGAAAAACTCGCCAACACTCTTCCAAGATTTAAGAGAATTTATGGTACTCAATTTTGGGTTTGGTGATTTTGTCTTTAGGAATTCTGACGGTGTTGAGATTGGACGCGCCACCAGTATTATGGAACTCTGTGAAATTCTTCAGAATATTTCTGAAGAATCATTAGACTATCATGCCTCCAATAACCACTTTTCAAACTGGCTTGCAGCCAGAGGAGAACTCTCTCTTGCCACCCAATTTCGAGAAATTAAAAAGTCAGATTTCAAAACATTAGAAGAACGACGGCAAAATCATATTCGTCTTATTCAAGATTTTCAAAAAGAAAATAGGTCCTCGCAAGTCGTCGACTATAAAGTTAAATCTGGAACTCGTTCTGCCAACTTTCTCAGAATTAGCTCTGGGTCATTAGGGGGTAAGGCTCGAGGGTTGGCATTTGCTAATCTATCTTTATCTGAAACAAAGTTAGCTAAAAAATTTCCGGATATAAAAGTTAGAGTTCCCAAAATTGCGGTAATTGGTACCGACGAATTTGATCGTTTTATGGAAGTAAATCAATTTTGGGAACTGGCATTAAACTCAAAGAATAATGAAGATTTAGCAAAAACCTTCCTTAAAGGTAGGCTTTCTCGAGAGTTAGTTCATTCCCTAAAAGAGTATTTAAAGGAGGTTAATTATCCTCTCGCCATCAGATCATCAAGCTTAATGGAAGATTCGCAATATCAACCTCTGGCGGGCATGTACTCTACGTTTATGTTACCTAACTCTCATGAGGAATTAAAGGAGCGATTAAGTCAGGTTTGTGAAGCCATAAAAAGGGTATTTGCATCTACGTTTTTCCAAGAGCCAAAATCGATGATGGACAATATAATCCAACGCCACGAAGAAGAAAAAATGGCCGTCATTAT
>JAPYRR010000036.1 GCA_029936885.1 Fidelibacterota bacterium
CCAAGATCTGATGAGTCTCGGATTGCTTTCTTCATAAGTTTTGCAGCTTCTTTTTCTTTCTTTTTAGCTTCTTTTTCTGCCTTCTTAGCATCTTTATGAGATGTTTTAGCTTCTTTTTCTGCATAGCGCTCAACTTCTGTAGCTTTTTTTACTTTTTCTGCTGCTACAGCAGCAGCAGCAGCCATGAGCCTTGCATCATTTGCTTCTTTTTCTGCAACAAGCATTGACTCAATTGCTATCGTTGCTTGTTTTTTTGCATCATCCATTTCAAATTTAAATTGTTTTATATCTTGTGCATTTTGTTTCGCCTTCAGCAATGTTTTTTCTGCTTCATTCGCTCTTAGTTTTGTCTCTTCCAATTTCTTTTTAGCTTCTGCTACTTTTTGGTTTGCTTCTTTAAGTGCTCTTTCAGTTTTTTTATAGAACTCCCGAGCAATTGCTACTGTTCCTACATCCAATAAAACATGATCAACAATCTCCCTTCCGTTCCATTCTAATCTGTAAGCATATTTATCTGGTTGCATAAAAGGAATTATTTTTCGAGTAATTTCTCGACCGGTTGCATCGGATATAATTCGGATGGTTTCTTCCTTGCTAAAATCGTGGATGAATTCATGGGTATCAATGATTTGATTATTCTCATCATAATACTGGATCATATTTAACCAGGCATCTCCCTCCCAAAATAAAAGATGTCGTCCCACAAATTCACCTTTAGAATCAAAATATGAGGACTCTATAACTTCCATTTCAACTGATTTATCATAGGAATAATTAAACATGTATGAGAAATAAGTAAAACCCAATTTATCGCTGAATGATACTTCCTTGGGCCGACCATCTTTCCTGCTTTTAAAATCTGCGATCCAGCCCGGACGAACGTGGCTCAGTTTATTTGAATATAAATAGGCATCCAGTCGTGAAGTATTGCCAGGCGTAAGAAATTCAATTTTGTATTCAGATTGGGTTCCAGATTTATTCCAGATCAAATGATAGGTTTCCTGGGGTTCCTTTGTTTCATCAATTCGAGTAACCGTTTTGATTCGTCCATCCTTGTTAAAAGTGACAACGTAATAAGTTTGTCCATAAAAAGTCTGAGGTTCTCCTTTTAGATCTAAAATCCGCCGGGAGGCATTCCAATATTTATAAGTTGAAGATTTTAGGGATGGGGATTTGGGGATAACCTTACTATTTTTACCAAAAATAGCTGACACGGCAACGATAAAAATTAAAGAAAAATAAAAAACTATTCGATGATTCAGATTAACCCCCAACTCATGAGAAGAATCATCATGAAAAACATAGAAAGCCCAACCCAAGTGCTTGCCATGAACCGCTTATTATAATCAATTACATCTTCATCCAAAGTTTGATAGCTCAACACAATTGTTTCTTCTTTACCTTCTTCAATATATATATCCAGCAAGCCCATTCTCAAAATATCAAACATCATTTTTTCTTTGGAGGTCTGAATTTCTGAATCCTGTGGAAAATATCCAACTTTATGCCACCCCGGGAGAACATCAATTGGGTCAGTCAAAGGAGTTTTACCCACAATTTGATTATCAACATAAATAGGTAACCCTTTCGTATCGCACAGAATCCGTATGGATGTTCGAGCACGATTATCTTTCCATGAAAGGGGATGGTGTTTCCTTTGTGCATCCTTTAGTTCCGGAAAAATAAATGATGGATTCACATCCTTAGGCTCTACAAAATCTGCATAAACCAATACAATAAGAATTCGATTTTCTTCATCTAGGCGAATCACATCAAAAGACCCTAAAGGCCTACCTATATGGAATGACAACTGAAGGGCATTATCCGATGTTTTGACTTGCAGTATTTCTACTACGGGAAATTTTGTATAGGTTACACCAAAGCCAGAATTTGGGTGTTCAATATTATAGAAATTTAGAATAAACCATTTCCGTTGTTCAATCCAAGATGAAACATCTTCGCTCCCCAATGGACCAGAAAAGAGTAATTCAATTTGAAGGCCGGTGTCTTTTTCATTTATCTCCAAATGTTCAATTTTTGGAAAAGTTTGTGCCCCTAAACTCGAGAAGACCAAGAGCGTTGAAAGAATTCCCCATATCGTTCGACCATGGGAGATAGATGCCATATTATTCAGTGGTATTTTGATCAGCGGTGGAAAGTTTGATATGGATATTTTGTGTCCTTCCTTGTGGAATATATATATCCTGAAAATCAGGAACTGGAATCGAGTATTCAGGAGGAGGTGCATTTGGATCTACCATACGAATACGATGCCAACCAGGGTTAATGGCTATCTTTTTAAATAAAGGAGTTTGCCCTAAAAGTAAACCATCAATAAATGCATTCGCACCATCTACATTGCAAGAAAGATTAAGAAATGTTTTTCTTTTTGAAAAATCCAGAGGTAATAGGCGCCTTTCCTCTTTGTTATCAAGACTTCGAATTTCTCGTTTGGTCTGAACTCTGCCAGGTTGTGTTTCAACACCTATTTGAGGGTCCCCCTCTAAAGCATTGATCATTTCATTTAGGGTGATAATTCCTACAACGCCATCTATATTATTTTCGGAATATCCCTGATCTGTTTGAAATTGTTTCACCGCAGTTTCAGTTGTGGGACCGAATTTTCCATCTACACCATTCCTAAATACACCATCAGCTCCCAAATCATATCCCAATCTCACTAAGGCATTCTGTAGTCCTTTAATATTTTTCGGACGATTGATTCCTAAATTAAGCATTCCCTTATCCAAAATATTTGAAATATCAATTTTCCTTTTAGATTCTTTTTTAATTAGAATGGGAGTTGATTCTTCAACTTTGTCTGGAACGCTTTTGACCAAAAGTGGCTTTGGATCATCATCAAAAGATTCATTTGATTCTCCAACAGCATCTTCAGTTGAATACCAATTATTATACCATAAAAAATATTTTTTCGGGCCATATTTATCTCGCGCATATACAAAAGAATCATAAAATGGTGACCCCTTTGCTTCTGTCTTTGGAAGGGTAAATACGCGGTTATTATTGTTTGTTTCCGATGTTTGGACTTGAGATCGAACACTGTCATTTAAAGATTGCCAAATCTGGATTAGAATTACTCGACTTGCGCTAGAGTGAAATATTTCGAAATCTCCAATGGATGTATCAAATAAAATCCCCAATTGAACAGATTCATTATTTCCAGTTACCTCCAAATCAACGACAGGTGACTCATATGAAAGGTAATCCATTGCAGATGGATTTAAATAAGAAGCATTAAATGTGACATAAAACCAATTTTTCTGTCCTATCCATCCTGCAAGATTTTCCATATCCATCACTTTGCTGGTCACAATTCGCACTAAAGTTCCATTGCTTTTTTTATGAATAGTAATATCTTGAACTTCATTTGCCCATAGAGCAGTAAAAAGTGCAATCGAAATAATGACGCGAATACTTATTTGTAAATAATTAGATTTCATTTAATTCCTGATGAAGCTTAACCACTTCATTTAATTCTTTTTGAGGGTCTTCCCCGTGAGATTCCTTTTCTCGAATTAAAGCTCTAAGTGAATGAATCTTTTCCTTTAGAGGTCTGGATTTTAATATTTTTAAGCAATCCAATACAATTTGTTCAGGTGGAATATTTTGTGTTTCTGCAAATAGGATTTGTGTTACTGAATCCCGTTCATTCTTATCCTGAAAATACTCGATAATTGCTGCAATTTCCACAGACAATTTTTCGTCTAAAATATATCCCGTAATTTTCTTTAATAAGGGTGTTGTAAAATAATCTAGAGAAACTTTCTCTTTAACATAAGCACGAGTAGAATCATCTTCATGAACCATAAGTTGAATTAATTCTATTTGGGCCCGGTCGCCCTGACTCGTAAATACAAATTGTTCTTTCTCGATTGATTCATCAAAGCCTTTGGTATACACGGGAGAAATTCGCTGACTCTTCATGGCTCGAATCAAATCATCTTCACTGACTCTCAATTTTTCAGAAATAATATGGATCAGATCATTTCTAATGATTCCATCTTGAATGTTTCGTGTTTCTCTGGCAAGATCCTGTATATATTGAAGGCGTTCTGCTCCTTCCAATTTTATTCCATTGTGAAACATTAAATGAAAATCAATAAATGAAATCGGTGATTCTAAAGTAGACAGAATCTCTTGTTTTCCATTTTCACGAATCCAATCGTCCGGATCAATTCCATCGGGTGGCCTCACAATAATTGGTTCCAATCCCGCTTTCATTAAAACCCAGCTTGCCCGAATTGTAGCCGCTCCACCTGCTTGATCCCCATCATAAAGAAGAATTACTTTTTTTGTAATTCTTCCCAATGTTACTGCATGTCTTGTTGTCATGGCTGTGCCTGAAACTGCCACTGTTGGATAAATACCAGCCTGATAGAATTGAAGAAAATCCATATAACCTTCAACTAAAATTGCATATTCTTCTTTTCGAATAGCATCACGAGACGCCTGTAAACCATAAAGAACGTCGCTTTTTTTGTAAAGGGGTGTTTCCGGTGAATTTATATATTTTGCCGGATCATCAGAATTAAAGACACGTCCTCCAAAAGCAATCGGTTTCCCGGATGGGTGAAAAATAGGGAACATGATTCTTGATCTAAATCGATCGAAAGTACCTTTGTCAGATTGGGCGAATAATCCAGATTTTGTAATCTGACTTTGGGTGAACCCTTTCCCGGTACACGTTTTCACCAATTGATCCCAGGTATCAATCGCAAGTCCAATCTTGAATTGTTTTATGATATCTTCAGTCAGACCTCTTCCCTTTAAATAATCCAATGCTTTTTCACCTTTTTGGGAAAATAGGTTTTGCTGATAAAGATTTACTGCAATTTCATGTAACTCATAAAGGACTGAAAATAGTTCTGAAGTCCCATCCGCCTCTTCATAATCGATAGGAATATTGTACCGATCAGCTAAAGATTTTATTGCTTCAGGGAAAGTTATTTTTTGGTATTCCATTAAAAATGAAAATACGTTCCCTCCTGAGCCACACCCAAAACAGTGATAAATCTGTTTAGCCGGTGCAACACTAAATGAAGGTGTTTTTTCTCCATGAAATGGACAGAGCCCAAAATAATTGACACCGCGACGTTTCAAGTCAACATATTGAGACACTACATCATGAATGTCTGATGTATCTCTTACGCGATCAACTATATCTTGGGGTATTCTAGCCATTACGGTTGGGTCAATTGTTTGAAATAAGATTCACTCATTGCTACAGGATCTTCCCAATTAAAAAATGAAATAATTGAACCTCTATATTGATTTCCTTTTTGAGCGATCCGAGAATTTTCAACAATGATATTAGACCATTTTTGAAGGGGTAGTATTGTGATAAACCATACAAAAACCATGATAATAAAGAACCCTTTTGTCGAACCGAATAAAAATCCTAAAGATCGATTCATGAGATGATTACTTTTTGATAATAACGCTATATGAACAAATTTTGTGAGAACTCTAGCAGCAATTAATGTGGCTGCAAATAATAGAGAAAATGAAATGAAGAGACCAACCCATTGATCTAATGGAAAATATTCATTGAGCCGGGTTGAAACAGCCATGCTATTTGACATGGCAATCAAGATGGCAAGGATGAGCCCAATCAAACGACCTAATTCTTCTATAAACCCTCTTTTATACCCAACAGCACCAAGAAGAACAATAAAGAATATTGCCAACCCATCTAAAAACCAGCTCATTTATCCCAACATTTCTCTCAATAAAATGTTTGCGGTTTTACCATCAACTTTTCCACTTCCACGCTGCATTACCAGTGGCATAACCTTTCCAATATCTCCTAATCCTGAAGCACCTGTCTCTTCTATAACAGATGTGACCAAATTTTTGATTTCATCATCAGACATCATTTGTGGGAGATACGCTTCAAGAACAATTAGCTCTTTCTTTTCATTTTCTGCCAGCTCAGTTCTATCTGCTTTTTCATATAAAACGATGGATTCTTTCCTTTGCTTTACCAACATTTTGATAACAGTCATTCCATCTTTTTCGGAGAAATCACCACCTTGGGAGATTTGTTTGTCTTTTAATTTTGCAAGTAAAGTTCGAAGGGTTGCAGTTTTTAATTTTTCACCGGACTTCATTGCCCCATACATCTCAGATTTAATTTTTTCAATAAAACTCATGATTGATCCTTATCAATTCTTTTCATGGCCAAGAGTAAATGATCCTTATTGGTTTCGAACCCAATAAACCGGCGGCCACTTTGTTTTGAGGCTAATCCAACATCCCCAGTTCCCATAAATGGATCCAGAACCCAATTTAATTTAAAACTGCTGGCATCAAGAATTCTGTTATACAACTTTTGGGAGATTTTACCATTTTCTTCAGCAATCCCAGGGATGTCTAACCATAGATTGGATCGAACTTTATTATTCAATTCACCCGGTTCATTTGACTTCAGGCCAACAACTTGCTGATTAAACAAGAAATCTTCTGTTTTCGTTGAAAACCAAATATCAGATGTATCATTCTTCCAAGTGCTAGATTGTTCACTCTTACTCTGAAATCTTTCCCGCCAAGTAATTCGGGACTGAACTTTAAATATGTTACTTAATAATCCGTGATACATTCCTGAATATTGCCATGGCGTAAATAAATAAATTGCACCGGTACTTTTTAGTACGCGGTAAGATTCCGCCAACCATGAATTATTCCATTGGTAGTATTCCTGAAGCGTCATTTTTTGTCCAATTCCATCTGTCGAATTCCATGGGTCTTCCGGTGGATTGGCAATAATAAGGTCCATGGTTTGATCCGGAACCTGTTTTAGTCCAGCCAGGCATTTTGCAAGAAAAAGGCCTTCTTTCATATGATCATTTGTCATTACCATATCTTCCACCGTTCGGATGGCTGGCAAGTATTTATTCAAATCATCAATGGATAGGCCCGGAAATGTTTCCAGTGGATTGGTAAACAACGGTGAATTGATATTTTGTGGAGGTTCAGGCATCCCGAAGTTTACTGAAAAATAACTTATATCTTCTCGAGAATCTGCTTTTCAATATCCGAAAATTGCCCCTGATCTTCAAAAATGTTAAACCCATCAGTTTCTACTATTAATACAGGGTAATCGGTGACAGTGTTGATCCACTTATCATAAGAAATATTTAAACTATGGAGATATTCCGGATCGATGGAATCTTCGTATCCTCTACCCCGGGATTTGATCCTGCTCAATAAAGTATCCGTGGATGCACGGAGATAAACAATGAGGTCCGGTTTTTTCAGGAAAGATGTCATTGCTGCAAATAATCCGCAATAATTCTCCCAATCCCTATTGGACAAATTCCCCATTTCATGAAGATTATTCGCAAAGATTTCCACATCCTCGTAGATGGTTCTATCCTGAATTACGCCACAATTGGACTTAGACATCTGTAAATGGGATTCAAAACGCTTATGAAGAAAATAGATCTGCAGGTTAAAACTCCATCGTTTCATGTCGCCATAAAAATCATTCAAGTAAGGATTATCGGAAACAGATTCATAAAAAGGTGTCCAACCTTGCCGTTCTGCCATTTGCGCCGTAAAGGTGGTTTTGCCCACGCCTATATTTCCTGCAAGCCCGATGAAAGGATGAGCTATTTTTCCTGAATTTGACATGAATGAAAATACAAATGCCTTTCCTGATTTCTTTAAATGAATTATTGCAGAATACAGAAATAATACTGCATTTTTCACCATGTTTAAAAAACAGAAACTTCTTTTTGTCTGCACCGGGAACAGTTGCCGTTCCCAGATCGCAGAAGGCTTACTCCGAGATATGGCCGGTGATCGCTTCGATGTTTACAGCGCTGGCAGTCACCCCACCCGCGTCCACCCCAATGCCATTGCAGTCATGGAAGAATGGGGCATTGATATATCTCAGCACAGCTCCGATGCCATAAACGATTATTTAAATGAAGGAATCCATATCGTGATCACTGTCTGTGATCATGCAAATCAGATTTGCCCAGTTTTCCCCGGTGATGTTCAGCGGATCCACTGGAGCATAGATGACCCCTTCCGCGGCTGGAATTTGGATCGTTCACAATTGGAAAATTTTCGAGAAACAAGGCAAGATATAAAAATCAGAATTCAAAAATTATTAAATGAATCGAGGGCTTCATAATGAAAAAATTTATTTTTACTTTATTTCTTTCTGCACCTTTCTTATTGGCAGGTGAAGTTTCAGTTTCCATCTCGGAGATAGTCGTGAATGATTACCTGGCTCTCGTAGGTGAATTCAAGGACGTTTCAGAGGAAGATGAGGTACAAACAATATGGACCATTCAAAATCCCAGGGTCAAATTTGATGACGGGAATGCACTGTTTTTAGCAAATGCAGATTTCACCTTTGGGCAGCTTAATATTAGAAAGGATATCAAACGGAGAATTGACATCCAGTTTAATTCCCGAAAAAATAGGGTTCAACTGATCATTACAAAACCGGTGATCAGGATGGAAAGAAATGGGGCGATCCTGGGAGAATTAGATATCAGTGATATTTATCAACCCGATTTGGTTTTTTCCGGACCTATGCTAGTAAATGATTCCTTTACTATCAAAACTGTAGATGGAAAAGAAAAGTTTGATGTGACTACTCAGGATCTAATCATTACCATTGAATCGGGTGTGATTGAAATTGCGATTGATCTTTTATATGAATAAAAAAAAGGCGCTTAATTAAGCGCCTTTTTTTTTACATACATATTTGCAAAAAGATTATTTTGATAAAGTCATACTTGTACACGAACTATCACTGGCAAGCGACATTGTTAAAACATCACTAGCAATTGACCAAGTTCCGGTTTCAACTGCGGCAGAATCTGTACCCGCGTCAAACGTAATCGTGATTGCATCACCATCCGTTGTATAATCTGCAGTTTGTGTAAAGTTGATACTACATTCGCTATTCGCATAAGACCCTTCCATTTCTAAGCACAATGTATCCATTGGAAAAGTCATTGAAAATCCATAAGCTGAGAGAGAACAAGTATCGCCATCCATGGTTCCACCAATCAATCCGCACAAATCCTCATCCGTCAAGGTTCCACCGAAACTGCTCGTCATTGTAGTCTCTGTGAAATCAACACTGAAAACAGTACTTGAACCAAAAATAGCTTTCATGGAGTCGAGTGAATTTTCTCCTGCACCAGAGCAGTCAGTATTTGCATATTCCATCATCGATGTGATAGTCCACGAACCAACAAGCGTTGGATCGTCTTCGTCAGCTTCAGTTTCACACGCGAAAAACATGAATGGGAGAATGAGTAATAGTAGTTTGTAATTCATTTTGAATTCCTTTTATTTAATTAAAGTAACATTAAATATTAAAATCTTATTGAAACCATTCCAACTCCTTTTTACACCACTTGACCCATAATTAAATCTCTTGTAAGATAAAGGTAGAATGAGGCAACGAATTATTCTATCCTTTAACTTCTTATTTTTGATTATCGTTTTTTCCCAATCGGTAGTCTTCTCCCAACAAATACTAATCACAGAAATTATGTACGATCTCGATGGGACTGATTCTCCCAATGAATTTGTAGAGCTTTTTAATCCTTCAGAGACAGATACATTGGACCTTGAAGGTTGGTCTATTCAGGATCGCTCCAGCACGGATGCACTTATCGATAGCGGCTTTGGACTCAAAATTCCGCCTTTATCTTATGGATTAATCATGGAAGGGGACTACACTTTTGAAACCGGAATCTACAATTCGGTCATTCCCGAAAATACAATTTTGATCAAGGTGGATGACTCCAGTATTGGGAATGGATTGTCCACATCTGACTCATTGTTTCTTTTGGATTCCACGGGACAAATTATGGAAACATTTGGTTGGGGTGACTGGGCTCAAGATGGATTCTCTTTAGAGCGAATTCGGAATCACCTTGAGAATATTCCATCTAACTGGACCCAGAGCCAGGATTCCCTGGGAACGCCAGGAATTTTGAATTCCGTCACACCGGATTCCATTGATTTTACCATCACTAATCTATCACTATCTCCATCCGTGATCTCACCGGGAGCAACAACAACCCTAATGGGGCAAGTCGTTAATGTTGGACTTTCATCAACGGAACCGGAAGTGAATGTCACCGTGGATGGTGAATTTGTTACGAGTGAATTCCTTGGGATTATTTTAGAATTGGATACAGTAGAATTTGAACTGGAAATAGGGCCATTCAATTCTGGAACTCGTTTAATTATAGTGACCGTAGTAGCAACGGGTGACACGAATACCCCGAACGATACGGATTCTACAATGCTGGGAGTGCGATACAATTTTCGATCGATTGTCCTGAATGAATTCATTCCTAAACCGAATACAGATATTCCTGAATTTGTTGAAATTGTAAATATTAGTTCCACATGGATCGATCTTAATAATTGGAGAATTACGGATAGCAATGCGGGATCAAATTTCGGTTTGAGTTCAACCGTTATTGACACAGGTGGTTATGCTGTCATTGCGGCCGATTCTATGTTGGTGGATTCTGTCCCTGTTGGGGTACCCTATCTTGTTCCTGATGGTGGATTTCCAATATTGAATAATGGTGGGGACGAAGTTCGGATCTTTGATCCATTTGATACCTTGATTGATTCACTGACCTATTCATCATCATGGGGAATTACCCAAGGTGTCTCTTTTGAAAAAATCTATGAAAGTGATTCTTCCCATATCTCTGAAAATTGGGGTTTATCAACATCGCCATCTGGATTTACTATTGGATATCAAAATTCAGTCACGCCTTTAAGCATTAATGGGGCTATTATTGGCGAAGACATTTATTACCTGCCGGCCATCCCATCTGACTCCGATCAGATTATTCTCAATGTTCCAATACTCAATAAGGGCACATCCATTTTTAACGGATTAGTATCTATCTCTTCCAGTCAGGGGTTATTTGAATCTCCTATGACTTCCGGCGGATTAGGGGATACAACATTTGTAGCCATAACTCTTGCACCGTTTTTATCTGGAATTCACGAAATAACCATCTCCCTTGAATTGGACGGGGATGAAGACTTCTCAGACAATATATCAACAGATGCAATTAAGGTGCGATATCCATTTGGGACGGTATTGATCAATGAATTCATGTCAGCCCCAAACAACGACCAATCAGAATTCGTGGAACTCATTGCATTCGAAAATATGGATATGGTAGGATGGGGAATTTCAGATAACCAACAGAATCCCATTACAATGAGTTCTTTATTGGTTTCCAATGGTGATTACATTGTTTTATCATCCGATTCAAACATCATTGACATTGTACCCGATGATGTTACTTTTTTAACACCATCAGGATTCCCAAGTTTGAATAATACTTCAGATGGGATCTATCTTTTTGATCATACCGGATCCATTATAGATTCTCTTAATTATGATAGTAACTGGGAATTGGAATCAGAAAGTTCGACGGAAAAAAGGCATCCAACTTTTTTGTCAAATAATTCTGAAAATTGGGGAATTTCGGACTCAGAAAATTCCTTAACACCGGGATTTCAAAATAGCATTATCATTGTAAGTGAAGATGGGATGATCCTACCTGATATATTATCTTATTCTCCGTTAATTCCAATATACAATGAAATCGTAATGCTACAAATCCCAATTTATAATAATGGGATGAATTCTATCCAGGGCACATTTTCTATAGAATTTTTAGATGAGGAGATTGTTGAAGGAATCATCCCTGTCATTTCATCCGGTGATACGGTTATTGTGGAAGCAGAGATCAATGCACCCGGCCCGGGAAGCCACCTACTTCTGGTCATTATCGATATCAACAACGACAGCAATCCAGAAAATGACACTGCAACTCTGACCTTAAACATCCGTTTCCCTTTTGGCACCTGTTTGATCAATGAATTCATGACATCTCCTAATAATGAACAATCTGAATTCATTGAAATCATTTCATTTGATGAAATTGAAATGGTAGGGTGGGGAATTTCCGATAATCAGCGTGATCCTATTTTATTTGATTCTTTATCTGTTTCAACCGGAGCCTATATTATTTTATCATCCGACTCGAACATTGTAGATCTTATACCAGATCAGGCACACTTTAATGTACTCACCAATTTTCCGGGATTGAATAATTCTGCTGATGCTTTATTCCTTTTTGATCACACGGGTTCTATCATTGACTCCCTTTCCTATGATGAATCCTGGCCTCTTGAAGAAGATAGATCTACTGAAAAGAAACGTCCATCTTATGCCTCAGATGATCTTGGGAATTGGGGAATTGCCAACCCGGATATTTTGTTAACACCTGGAACTCAAAATAGTATAATGATACTAGATACAGATGGGATGATTCTAACTGATTCTATTTATTATTCTCCTAATCCACCATTCCCTGATTCATTGGTTACCTTGTTTATCCCAATAGCAAATACTGGAATTGACACGATTGATGGAACATTTTCAATAGAATGGAATGACGAAGAAATTGGCGAGGGAGACATTCCCATTATATTTATGGGGGAAACAACGATTATAGCAATCACAATATTATCGCCACCTTCCGGAGTAAATGCATTAATCATTATTTTAAATATCCCCAATGACGGAAATCCTGAAAATGATATTGCAAACTTTACACTCCCTGTCCGCTACCTTTTTGGTGATGTTATGATTAATGAATTTTATCCAATGCCGGATACAACTGAATCTGAGTTTGTTGAAATTATTCCTCAGCTTCATATGAATACACTGGGATGGTCTATTATGGATAAGGGCGGGTCAAAAGGACTCTTACCCAATCTTGATCTTGTACCAAACGCATATTGCTTGATTGGTGGAGATTCATCTTGGATGGATATTGTTCCAGACTCTTCCATCTTTATTTATCCGGAAAATGGATTGCCGGGATTAAATAATTCATCCGAAACCATTTACATTCTTGATCATACAGAATCTATAATTGATTCATTAATGTACGATGAGAATTGGTCCATAATGCCATATCGTTCCACCGAAAAATATCGAATCAATGATATTTCCAATGATCCGAATAACTGGGGAATCGCCGTTGGAGAGGATGGCTTGACGCCAGGCACCCAAAATAGTCTTTTTTTTCCAAGCATCCCAAATAAAGGTACACTCTCTTTTTCACCCAATCCTTTTTCTCCTGATGGCGATGGAATTGATGATGATTTAACACTCTCTTTTTCACTCCCATTCTTTGCTGCTGCAATACGCTGGGAGGTCATTGATATGGCTGGACGCGTTGTAGCCAACCCCTACTATAATTTTCAAGTTGGACAAAATGGTGTACTTACTTGGGATGGAAAAATGGATAATGATAAATCGGCTAGAA
>JAPYRR010000037.1:0-2268 GCA_029936885.1 Fidelibacterota bacterium
GATTTGGTTGGTTCTTATTGTGTTTCATTATTACATTTTGCCAGTGGATATCTTTAATACCTTATACAAGATTACAAATAGTCAGTTTGATAAACAAAATCAATCACGCCGTATATCAACATTCACTCATAACCATTACAAACCGGATATAACGGCTTTGACACCGGATATTTAGACAAAATGAAGATTTGTGAAACAACTAAAATTAGTGGAATAGACACGCCGTCCTCCGGTGAGTTTATTCGTTAGAAAGGCATTAAGGTGGTATTTAACAAACAATCAAAAAGGAGAAAAGACAATGAATAAAATACATATAACAGTTACAATCTTGATAATGTTAACAGTCTCTGTTTTTGCGTTAGACCTACCACATCCATTAGACTTTAAAGGCAATGACGTTGAAAAAGAAAGGGTAATTTCATACATTAAGTTAAATGTTAAACAAACATACAGTGCTATAGGTATGGGCGACCCAGCTACATTAAGAATGATGGAAGAAGAAGAACTAAAATCATTCAAGCAATTAACAGAAATAAAAAATCGAAAACTGCTTGATTCTGTAATTGCAACCTATTGTGAGATTGGAATGTGTAACTATTCTACCATTTTAATGATGTATCAAGAGCAACTAAAAGCATCGAAAAAAGAATTAACATGGTAATTAAAATATTGTTAAAAACAATAAACCAAAATGAAATCTCAAGCTATTGACACAGTTTTGTAAGAATTGTTGAATGGCTGGCTAACCCCCACTCCACCGGACGGCTTAACTGCGGGGCGTGTTTATTCGTTAGATTTTTTTGAATCAAAAATATAGAAGATTAGGATGAAATTTAATTATTTATTTGTAATCGTAATCGCTTTTAAAATCGCAAACTCTCAAAATTTAAGCGATCTGTCATTTGGGACAAATAACACTTTTGAGATAATGACCTGGAACATAGAATGGTTCCCGAAAAATGGACAAACCACTGTTGATTCTGTTTCAACGATTATACAAGCCTTAGATATGGATTTGTATGCATTTCAGGAAATTAGTGATACAAATATGTTTAAGCAGATGATAAACAATATGGATGGATACGAATATTATTTTTTATCGAGTTGGTTTGGGGGATTGGCTTATGTTTATCAATCAGATCATGTTGAAATTAATTCGATTTATGAGATTTATACGGAACAGACCTATTGGCGTCCATTCCCTCGCTCACCCATGCTGATGGAGTTGACTTATCAGGGTCAGGATTTTTATATCATCAATAATCATTTCAAATGTTGTGGTGATGAAATTATGGATCTCTCTGATCCGTGGGATGAAGAAACAAGACGATTTGATGCCACTAATCTTTTAAAAGAGTATATCGACTTACATTTACCGGATAAAAATGTTATTGTATTAGGTGACCTTAACGATGTTTTAACTGATGTGTATGAAAATAATGTCTTTCAAACAATTCTTGATGATGAAATAAATTATCTCTTTGCAGATATTGAAATTGCAAACGGGTCAAACTCCGGTTGGTCCTATCCATCATGGCCATCTCATATTGATCATATCTTTATAACGAACGAACTTTTCGATAGTTTTGGAAATAACAGTTCAATGATTCAAACAATAGAAATCGATAATTATATGGAAGGCGGTTTCAATGCATACGATGAAATTATTTCAGATCATCTCCCTGTAGCTTTAATGCTGGCAAACGATTTAGGCTTAATTGATAATGTCATGTTGCCCCAGAATTATTATTTAACGAATTATCCAAATCCGTTTAATCCAACAACTACGATTTCTTACCAAATTGCCGAAACAGGGCATGTTAATGTTTCAATCTATAATATGAATGGCCAATTGATTGATCAATTGGTTAATCAAGAAATGATTCTCGGGTCCTATTCAGTTACCTGGAATACAAGCCATGTTAGTTCAGGATTATATTTTTACAAACTGGCAGCAGGGAATCAGACGATCACAAAGAAAATGTTGTTATTAAAATAGTAGGGGCAAGGTGCGATATGCCCAGTAATACATCGAATCAGCAAGCTGGTGAATAAAATGATAGTTGCATTTAATCCATCAACGATCCAGATTTATAAAATGGCGGTTTTACCACAATAGCTACTTTCATTTTTCCTCGAATATCTACAACCAATTCTGTCCCGGATTTATCGAACGGAAGATCAACATATCCGATTCCTATCCCGGTTTCAAGCGATGGACTCATGGTCCCACTGGTTATAATTCCCACACTTTCATCATTCATCAAG
>JAPYRR010000037.1:2278-13289 GCA_029936885.1 Fidelibacterota bacterium
GAGGGATTGCTCGTTCTGTCATTTCGAGACAAACCAATCGACGTGTTACATTGGCTTTTGCTTCCAGTAAGGCCTTTTTACCCATGAAGTCATCTTTCCCCAATCTTGTGATCCATCCCAATCCAGCTTCAAGGGGGTTCGTCGTTTCATCAATATCGTTGCCATACAATGCAAATTTCATTTCCATGCGAAGGGTGTCCCGGCAACCCAACCCAGCAGGTGACAATCCTTTATCTGCGCCAGCATCCATGATAGCATCCCAGATATCACCAATCTCATCGGAACTAGCATAAATCTCAAATCCCAATTCACCGGTATAACCCGTTCGGGCGATAATAACTTCTTTCCCGCTCACTCTCCCGTGAGCAAAATGATAAAACTGGATGTTTGTTAAATTTGTATCGGTAAGGGTCTGAAGAATATCACGGGATCGTGGCCCCTGAACGGCAACCAAACCAGTTTGGTCATTTATATCTTCTATTTTGATATCACCTTCCAGATGGGATTTCAACCACTCCATATCTTTTCCCAAATTCGCTGCATTCACAACCAACATGAAGTCATCTTCTTTTTTATAGACTAAAAGATCATCCACAATACCACCATTTTCAAAACACATTGCAGAATATTGGGCCTGTCCGACGGATAAAGATGCCACATCATTTACAGTCATTTTTTGGAGAAATGATTCTGCATCCTGCCCAGAAACAATGAATTCGCCCATGTGACTCACATCAAATATTCCAGTCTTAGATCGAACAGCTTGGTGTTCCTGTTTGATGCCGGTATATTGTGTTGGAAGTAAAAATCCACCAAAATTGACCATATTCCCACCGAGTTCAATATGACGATCGTATAAAGGCGTTTTTTTCTCTGCCATGATTACCCTTCAATCCAGGTTTTCAATTTGGCCAACCCTTCGTCAATATCATCTTGGGTAATCCCGGAATAGGCGAGCCGAATATAGTGATCTGGTTCATCCGCTAATGGCGTTCCAAAATGATGGCGTGCGCAGAATGAAACACCGGTTGATTCGAGAGCTGCAGTGCGGAATTCATCCAAATCAGTAAATCCTTTTTTCGCCATAACATTGGTCACATTTGGATAGGAATAGAAGGTGCTTTCCGGCGTAGGCACATGAATCCCTTCAATTGCATTGAGTCCAGCCACTGTTTTATTTCGTCTAGCTTTCAATTCTGATAATAATGCTTTCGCTCCAGTTTTGTCCCCGCCAACCGTTTCTGCAAGTGCATGCTGAATAAAATGGTTTGTGCAAGATTCATCATTAATATTAAATCTGGCAATTTGTTTAATGACTTCTTTCGGCCCAATGGATGCACCTACACGCCAACCCGTCATGGCAAATTTTTTGGAGAATGTGTATAAGATTACGGTTCGCTCCAACATACCGGGTAAACTCACTATAGATCTTGGTGGTTCATCGGTATAACGAATTTCGTAATAAGCATCATCACTCAAAACCCAAAGGTCATGCTCCAAGGCCAATTCTGCCAACGCTTCCATTTCTTCCTGACTCGATGCGGCGGAAATCGGATTTTGATAATTGTTATAAACCAGTGCCGTTGTTTTATCCGTAATGGATGCACGGAGTTTCTCAATATCAATGGCGAAACCCGACTCTGTTTCATCATAGCCGTAAGGTACGGGAATCCCACCTTGAAACTTGATTTGGGATTCATAAATTGGATATCCGGGATTGGGATACAACACTTCATCCCCTTCATTCATGACGACAGCAAAGAATTTCCAGATTGTGGGTTTTCCGCCGGGCTGAACCACCACATTCTCAAATCCATACTGTACATTTCGTTTCGTTCCTACATCATTCGCAAGAGCTTCACGGAGTTCAGGAATGCCTTCAGAAGGACAATATCCATTTTTGTTTTGATTCATGTATTTATGAGTCGTGTCACGAATATTTTTGGGTGTTGGAAGATTAATATCACCTAAATGAAATGGATAAATTTTGTTCCCTTTTTCGGCCCAGGCGCGAGCCTGTCCTGAAACAGCAAAAGCAGTTTCTGTTCCCAATCGATTTAATTTTGTATTGAATTTCATTTTTTTTGTCCACTAAGGGCGCCAAGTTTCACGAATATGGTTTTGAGTTATTCGTTTTAAAAACCATTGAAATGGTTTAATCCAATTGTAATGCGTTTTATCGTGAACTTTATAGCTCCCAATTATGACATCAGTTGTTTAAGCGCTTTTTTAATGACGGATTCTAGTTCCCCTGTTAATTCTCCATTTTTTTCCAATTCTGAGCATGCTTTTTTTGCATGATTGGGTTTATAGCCTAAGGATGTGAGCGCAATCACCACATCTCTAAATATTTGTGTTCCTAATCCTTCACCATCATCAAACCCCAGAGAATCATCATCGGTTTTGATGAATTTTTCTTTCAATTCAACAATAATTCGTTTGGCTGTCTTGGGCCCTACGCCGGGCACGGATGTTAATGCTACCACATCTCCGGCAATCACACGATCTTTCAGTCTGGATGGCTCAATTCCTGAAAGAATCGTTAATGCAAGTTTAGGTCCGATTCCGCTAATGGATGTTAACAAATGAAATACATTCCGCTCTTTTTCGTCTACAAATCCATATAAATTCAAAATATCTTCCCGGACATGAAGATAGGTCAATACGATGGCGTCTCCGCCTTTGGCTGGAAGAGATTCCAATCCATTAATTGACATCATTACTTTATACCCAATTCCATTCACAAAAATGACGGCATGGGTTGCTGTCTTTTTTTCTACCAGTCCATGAAGTTGATCAATCATACAAATCTTGCCTGATTGATATAACAAAGTCCCACAGCCATTGCATCTGATACATCCAATGGTTTAGGGGGTTCTTTCAATTTTAATATTTGTGTTACCATATAAGAAACTTGTTCCTTGGATGCTGCACCATTACCGCACACAGACATTTTTACTTTTCTCGGCGCAAATTCATAGACGGGAATATCCGCTTGAGCTGCTGCTAAAATTAAGGATCCGCGAGCTTGCCCCAGTGTCATGGCTGATTTCACATTCTTACTGTAAAATGCATCTTCGATCGCCATAATATCAGGAGAAAATTGATCTAAAATCTTGTTCATTTCTTCAAATAAATAATTTAGTCTTTTTGGTAAAGTGTCTTTTGGTTTAGGTTTTATCGTACCATATGCAGATAGGTGGGTTTGGTTTCGTTTCGTATCTAGAATACTAAATCCTGTAATTCCCAAGCCCGGATCTACACCTAAGACTCGCATAACTCAATCCTGTATGATTGTATTTTCATCCACATCAAAATTGGAATATAATTTATTAATATCATCATTATCTTCCAGTTCATCCATGAGTTTAAGAGCAGATTGAGCTTCCTTTCCTTCTAATTTTTGCAACGTTTTTGGAACCATTTCTATTTCTGCTGAACGAATCTCGTATCCATCATTTTCCAAAGAATCTCGAACATCCATGAGCACAGTAGGCTCAGTTGTTATTGTATAGAAACCATCATTTGCTTCAAAATCATCTGCACCAGCTTCCAAAGCTGCTTCGAAAACAACATCTTCCTCACCTGTATTACTATCTAAAATGATTTGCCCTTTTGTATCAAATACCCAAGATACACTTCCATTTTCGCCTAAATTTCCACCATACTTAGAAAGTAAATGTCGCACTTCTGCCACAGTTCGATTCTTATTATCAGTGATAATATCCATCATGATGGCTACACCACCTGGTCCGTACCCTTCGTAAGTCACTTCTTCGTATGAAACACCTTCCAATTCTCCTGTTCCTTTTTTAATGGCTCGGGTAATATTATCGATAGGTAGATTGTTGGATTTACCATTTGATACAGCTTTTCGCAACCTTGGATTAGCATCAATATCGCCCCCGCCCATCCGAGTCGCAACCGTAATCTCTTTAATGATCTTGGTGAATATTTTTCCGCGCTTGGCGTCCTGGGCTCCTTTTCGGTGTTTGATGTTGGCCCATTTACTGTGTCCTGACATGTTTTCCCTGAATGTTAGACAGGAAAATTACAGAAATTGAAAGAGGGCTCCAAAGGAGATAAAAGGCGATTTTTTTAATTAAACATAAAACGCATGGAGATTGCCAAGATAATAATGTCAATTCGTCTGGATAAACCACCCCTTGATCCTCTCCCAAAACAAGAAGGTGACGAATTCTCTAAATGATTTTTCTTATAATTATTATAAGGGTGATTTTATTAAAAATGGATTCTGGATAATTGCACAGCAATTTGCGGAATACCAAATTAGGTACAATCTATTCAGACGGATAGTTTATTTGCTCAATCCGACTACGAACGATCCAAATATCTTGATAGCCTTCCCGATTCAATTTTAATTTTTCAATCTCAGCTTCCTTCTTTGTCACAAAATTTCCATAACGAATTTTGTAAAAGGGTGCTTCAAAGATCATATAAACTGAATCACTCAACGCTTCCCTGAATTTGCGCAAATTCAGGTTCGCTTCATCCACCAAAGATGTTTCAACCATCTGAAGTCGAAATCCATCCTTAGTCGAAATGTGAGTATTTTTCAAAGAATCCAATACACCTAACTGGGATGTACCAAATATTTTATCCAAAATCTTTGGCGTTTTTGGTAGGGGATCTCTGACCGTATTCATATCGAACCAGAATAGAGAATCCTGAGCAAATAGGCTTCCCGTGATTAAGACTAAATAAATTATGAATTTCATTTTAATGTTCGAATTGATTCAGAAGGAATCCATCCTTTTTTTCCATCAATAAGAATGATTTCAACCCAATCCTTTTGGGATTGTTTAATATCAGCAAGACTTCCTTCATTAATTCGGAATAGAATAGTATTTTCACCATAAAAGGGACCTGAATATGCATCTACACCATTGGCAATCACAACACCCGTATTCGTTCGATTGTTCTGAAAATATTTATCTGCTGCAATTCCATGGATTCCCAATGTAAGTACCATGAGTCCGGTTAGTATAGATTGGCTCATATTTCCTCGAAACCATCCAAACTGAAGTCCAAATACCCACATGGATTGGAATAGCAATATGATACTTCCCAGAACGATCCATTCCCTTAATGTTAAGTTGGATTTAATAGCGCGATACATCTTTAATAAAAAGAAAGATTCGGGCAGTTCAATTCGGTCGATTCGTCGTGCTAGAGTTACATCTAAATTGTGTTGAATATCTACATCTCTGGGGGCCAGAATACTTGCTTCAGAATAAGCCCAAATCGCATGACCAATATAATGAAGACGGTAGTAAGCATTCCCAAGATTATAATACAAATCTGGATTACGATAACCGATTTCTAAAATGGATTCATAAAGTTGAAGCGCATCATCATATTTCTCAGCAATCATGGCATTATTGCCTTGAGAAAATAGGTCATTTGGAATATCTGCCAACCCCATAGATGAAAAAACCAGAATTATTAAAATTATTTTCACACAATTACCCTATCTGCATGTTTCATGATCGAAGCCATTTCAGATAAAATTGTTGCCTCTCTCTCTAGTCCACCCGGTGCATATTTTCCCGCATCACAAGATTTCAATAAGGTTAATATATTATTTAGAGATTCATTTGATATCCGCTTGTTCAAACAAGTTTCAACACTTGAAGGATCTAAATTATGTGACGGTAAACTGAGTTTATCTTTTAAAAATATATAAAATGCACGACTTGCGATTTCAAAGGGTTCACCTGTCCCATTTTTCAATTCTTTAAGACCGGTTCTAAGTGCACCACGTATTTTCCTCCCTTCAGACGTAGATAAACGGTGACCAGTATATTTAGAAATGAAAGTAGGCGACACAAAAATCAACATCGAACATAAATATAGGAAAATAGCTGTATTGGATCTCCCCTCCTTTGACAAACCAAATTCCACAGGGTTGGTATGGATAAAACGGATGTCCTGTCCGATCAATTCAATTTCACGTTTCGTGAGTCCCGACCCATGGGTTAATTCTGTATCCCCGGGTAAAATGGGAATTTCGATTGGATCGGTCTGGGTACGTTGCCATCTCCCAACTTTCGGATCAAAATAGGACATTTGAATTCTCGGAATGGTGAGATTCCCTGCTGTCCTTGGTATCAAAATATATTCCCAGGATTGCGTACCAGTCAGATCATCCCGAAAGGTATCTTTCTCAAATTTGTCTGTGGGTGGAAATGCTTCCAAGTCTTCTGGAAATTTAATTTCCGGCAATGAAAATAACCCTAAATTTCCTGTCCCCTTCATAGAAATTGTAAAAGTAAAACCTTCGTTTACTTTTGCTGTATCTCGGTCAGTAGAAGAGACTATTTTAAATGAACCGACTGCGCCACTAAAGTCAAATGGACGCGGGTCCGGAAATGATTGAATTTCGATTTTTGTTTCTTTAGACCTTAAAACTTTAGTTTTTGTTTCCGTAAAAAAAGAATCAAAAAATGGATCAAAGAAAGGATCACGACGACGCTTTTGTTTCCTCTTTTCTACCTGAACTTTTACTTTTAACGACGGAATAATATGTTTGTTTGACGGAATTGGGAATAAAGCCACTTGACCCAAATTTGCCACTTGATATTTTACGCCTTTTATTGTCACATTTCGATATTGAATTCGTTGGGGCGTATACAATTCTTCTACCCAAAAACCGGGAAATTCTGGCAATTGAAATGGTTCTATAGAGATATTCTCGTTTTTGTATAATTTATAGGTTAAGGTAACTTGTTCACCAAGGTATGCCTTTTTTGTATCAACTTCTCCAACAATAAATACAGAATTATCTGAAGATTCTTCTGAATTTCTTACATGAATCTGGATGGTTTTTCCCCGAAAAGGTTTTCCATCTACCGTTCCTGAAAGTGTAGGTATCAGCAGAATTCCATCTCGCTTTGGAGAAAGAGTCCATGTTAAAGTTTTTGTGCTGGTCATACTCCCATTGATCCATTGTATATTAGTTTGTTGCCCCGGACCACTTACAATATCAAAATCTTTTTTCACCTGATTCATATCGACTTTAGCAAAATCTTTGCCTCCTGTAACTTCGACAGTTAAAGTGATCAAATCGTCTTGAGCAATTCTACTTCGATCGACAGAAATTTGAACTGTTTGAGCAATTGAGAAGGTAAAAACAAAAATGATTCCGAATAAACGCATTACCAATCCTTCTCCAACTTTCGTGATTTGGCTTTTGCTATTTGTCGTTTCTGGTTGATCTGTTCCTTGTCTTTCAATGCATTCAGAATAGCTTCTGCTTGCATTTGTTTATCGGATTTTTGTTCCTGGGATTCTTCTTGTTTTGCTTGGGATTGTTCCTGCTCTTTATTTTCTTTTTCCTGATCAGATTCAGAATTTTGATTATCCTTTTTCTGTTGCTCTTCGTCTTTCCCTTGATTATCCTGATCTTGCTTTTGTTTATCTTTACTTTCTGAATCCTGCTCCTGTTTTTCTTGTTCTTTGTCCTCGTTTTGTTCCGACTCTTTGTTTTGTTGTTGCCCCTGTTCTTGTAAAACTTGTTTCAGGAGTTCATAATTCACTTTTGCGTCTTGGTCAGTTGGGTCTAACTCAATAGATTTTCGATATAGAGCAAGGCTTTCTTCCATTTTTTCTTGATCCCGGAACATATTTCCTAAATTATACATGGCTTTTGATGCTAGAGATTTATCATCTGAATTCATAACATTATTTAATGAACGAGCGGCCGTCTCCATATCTTTTTGTTGATAAGCAGTTGCACCTAGTCCAAATTGAGCAGTTTCATCTTGTTTCCTATTTTTCAGAACATGTTCATAATATGCTCGAGCGTCATCATATTTTCCTTCTTCGTATGCTTTTTTCCCTTTATCCTGGCCATAAACCGAGCCAAGAAAAAAGATAAAAGATAAAATATATATCATGATTTTTCTCTCGGCCGAGTTGGAATTACAAATCCCCAGATTAAAAAGCCAAAAGCCAGTAAAGCAAATGACTGATATCGATCTTCATATTCAGAAAATTCATGAGTTGAGATGGTTTTCTTTTCCATATTCTCTATCGCCAAGGCGATATCTTCATGGGTGTCTCGATTATTATCAAACCAGAAAAAAGATCCATTCCCGGCAGAAGCAATATCTTTTAAGATCCGTTCATTCAAAGTGGATGTAATAAGTTTCCCATCGCGATCCCGTTTATATTGGATCTGCGAATTATTTTTATCCTTAATGGGAATTAAGCTACCCAATTCAGACCCGACCCCAACTGTATTGATCATCAAACCAGCTTTTGCTGCTTGTGCAGCTATTTCTACAGCTTGACCTTCATGGTCTTCCCCATCCGTTACCATTAGCATTACTTTAAATTTATCTGTTTCTTCTGTGAAAGCAGTCATCGCCGTATTTATAGCAGAACTCAGAGCCGTTCCTTGCGTGGGAATCATGTCTGTATCAATTTCATTCAGGAAAAGTAATGCAGCTTCATAGTCGGTTGTGAGTGGCAAATACAAATGACTCGAACCTGCGAAAACAATTATAGCGATCCGATCGCCTTTTAATTTTCGTATAAGTCGTCCCAATTCAAATTTAGCTTTGGCCAATCGAGAGGGTGTAACATCTTCCGCATCCATGCTGGTAGATGTGTCCAGGGCAATCACAAGATCCACACCTTTTCTTTCAATCGGTCTCACTCGCGTCCCAATTTGGGGTCCGGATGCAGCCAGAGCCAACAATGCCAATCCTATTAGGATCATTCTATTTCGCCAATCGATTCTTTTATTATCCAAATTCAATCGAAATACTCTTTTAACTTTTTCTGATGCATTTGGATGAATCTTACGATGCTTCTTATCCTTCAATTGCCAATAAAACCATAAAATGATCTGAATAACTAAAAACACTAAAACCCAAGCAAATCTGAATGACATTAAGTTTTACTCCTGAACACAGATCGCCGAGTGGTTTCCATCCCCAAACCCAAAAGAAATGCGGGAATCAAAAACCAACCATACAATTCTTCATATTGGGTGAATTCTCTTACTTCAATTTCGGATTTTTCTAATAGGTCAATTTCTGCATAAATAGATTCCAATGCTTCCACATCTGTAGCGCGAAAAAACTTACCACCTGTAACCTGAGCAATATGTATTAAGGTTTCTTCGTCAATCTCATTCCGAATAAGACCTCGCCCAGGAATTCGAGTATACGATTGGTTCGTTCCTGCACCAATCGTATAAATTTTAATATCATATTCTGCTGCCAATTCCGCTGCTGTTTTTGGATCGATCTCTCCTGCATTATTACTTCCATCAGATAAAAGAATCATGACTCTGCTTTCTACATCGCTATTCCGTAATCGATTTGTCCCATTAGCAATAGCCATTCCAATCGCTGTACCATCATGCTCCTTTGTGGCGATTGTGATCTCTTTTATCAAAGATTTGAGAACTTTTTTATCAACAGTAAGTGGACATTGGATAAAAGATTCACCTGCAAAAACAAGGATTCCAATCCTGTCCTCTTTTCGACCTTCTATAAAATTACTTGCCGTTTTTTTCACTGCTTCCAATCGATTGGGTGGAAAATCATCTGCCAGCATACTTGAACTGATGTCCAATACCAATAGCATATCTATTACGCTTACCGATGATTCTTGAAGGTTATCTATCAACCTCGGACGAGCCAAGCCAAGTATAACTAAGGATAGAACAATAAAAAATAGCGATTGTAGTAAACGGTGTTTCCGTTTACCAATTATTTTAAATTCTTCAGAAATAAATTGAGTAGATGAAATTCTGAGCGTCCCTTCTTTCTTGCTTCCAACAATACGATACCATCCAATTAAAATTGGGATTAGTACAAAAAGAAGTAAAAACCAAGGATTCTGAAAGTCCATTAGATTGTATAATTTGGGTTTAACAGATACATTCTTGATTTCACTACGATAAAATCAGAATTTAGTTTCGGAAAAATTCACGATGGGTTAAGACTTACCCATCCTGAATAAATTAACTTTCGTCCTCTGCCTTTTTTTCCATGGGTGCATCTACACTGTCTTTAGCATCCATAATCTCTTTTTTAGAGGTTTCAACGGCATCTTTAAATTCATTGATTCCTTTTCCGAGACCACGAGCCAATTCCGGCAAGCGTTTGGCACCGAACAAGAGTAAAATCACCAAAAAGATGAGAATAAGTTCGCCTGTTCCTAAATTAAACATAGCATAGTTTACGTCAACATTTGTCATGATGCTCCCCAATTTTTAACGAAAATATCTTAAAATGTAATAAGCAGATGTAAGGCCAATAATACTGGTAAAGTTAAGATTAAGAGCTAACCCGAACTTAAGTGTTATAATTTTTAAATCGAGAATGATTACACCTAATTCATTCCCCGCAAGGCCACCCAAATCCATCGTTAAACTTGTAAGAAAAAAAGTTTTTACAACACCTTCAGGAAGAATCCACCCTAGGAGATTACCTAATATACCCCCAATGGCAGCGCCTACAAATAAACCCATTATTATAAGAGAAATATTTCGTTTATTCATGGGTCAATTTCCGTAAATGTGTCATTTCTACGTGGGTGGATGAGCCATTTAATAATGTTCCATCCTATATAAATAGTCACCAATGGCATAAGAACAAAGCCTTGCCAGATTGCAAGACTAATCATAGAAATAATAAAGCCAATCAATAAAACTGAATTCGCCCGTCCAGATTTAAATGAGAATAAAGGGAATTTTGCAAAACGAATTGGACTGACCATCAATATTCCCAACCCAGAAACAACCATGAGCGCGGTCCGTGGATCGCCAAAATCTCCATCAATTTGGTGATTGAAAAAAACATAGGAAAATAATGTTATGGTTGCGATGGGGGTGGTTAAGCCCACTGTATAAGATTTTGGTTTGCCTGGTTCCTGATCTACATTGAACTTGGCCAATCGAATGGTACCAAACATGAGAGGAATAAACGCAATCAGACTACCCAAAATAGGTGGCATTCCATCTACATAGAGC
>JAPYRR010000038.1:0-2555 GCA_029936885.1 Fidelibacterota bacterium
TACCAAGTATTATCGTTTTTATCATCAAAGATGTAAGGGGATCCTGCCTCTCCATTACCATTATTGTCTCTTAAATCTGTATAATTTTTATCAGATAAAATTGTGCCTCGAGTATCTGGAAGGGTAAGAAAATAATCAACTCCCCAGACGAATCGGAGATCACCATTATCCCATTCATTCACATGCTGTAATTGTGCACTAAATTTTTTAGACCTGTCGAAAATAATACTTCCAGTGGCAAGATTTCGGGTTGGGTGGTCCGGATTTCCAGAATAACTTGAATTCAAGTAAGTTTGAAAAAAGAAATTCTTATACCGCATTTTAGCTTGATAATATCGGTAGATCCAACCATCTGCTAAATATCGGGCAATACCAGTGATATTAATATTTCGTGCCCAAGCGAACCCGTGAGATAAACTCACAGTCAAATCAGAATTCGGTTCCCAATCCAGTCGAAAATCATATCGATAATTCCGTACCTTAAATTCAGGGAAATCATCAATCCCATCATCATTAGCATCTTTATAAATATTACTCAAAGATCCATAGTTCATGGAAAAATCGCGTTCGTCAAATTCGTCAACACCAACTTCTCCTACGCTGGGCATTCCATCACCATCTAAATCGTTAGATGAAAAAATATCCCAAACATTATTTTCATTGTCATCCGAAAATGTTTCCCTATCCCAAACACCATTTCCTTCTCCATAATCGCCTGTATTTGGTATACCATCTAGACCATAATCAAAATAAGTATTCAGGAAATCGGACCATAGTTCTCCAACATCTTCATCATATTGATTATTGCCATTTAAGTCTACAAAAGGTTCTGTGGGTGTATGATATGCATTCCCCAAATCATCCTTAAACGGTCCCCAATCATTATCATCATCTTGACCATTCGAACCCCAATTATCATCATATTCTCCATTATCATTGGTATCAAAAACAATATTCCCATTTGAATCATATTTATATTTTCCGAAACCATATTTATGTGTTGGGTCCAAAACAGACCAGATGGAGTCGGGAGTTTCCATAATTGTTAAATAGGGGACACCCTCGATATTACTCCCAAATCGATCCAACCAGGCGTTTCCTATTTCATCCGCTTCATCGATAAGTCCATCGCCATCATTGTCAATTCCATCATACCAGGATTCTATCCGATCATCCACCCCAATATCAATTCCATCATCAATTGCACCATTGCCATCATTGTCAATTCCATCGGCATAGGTATGTCCAATTTTATCTGCGGTCACAAACCAAAGAATGGTTCCATTGTCTAAGGTAAAACGATTGAATTCATCACTTGCAGCGTCATCTATCATGTCTTGAGTTATGACTGGGGAACCCTCTTCACCATATGTTTCAATATGATCTCCCCAATAGTTGCCGATCCATGTTTCATTTGCCCCATCGACTTGATTGATCATGGATTCTAGAAAAATTGGATTCGAATCATCGGCCAAGAGTCCTCCTCGATCCAGATTATCATGAATTTGATTTGCTCGCCCAATAAATGCAGGATCATGGCCTTCATATTCATCTGGATTATAATGTGTCCAATCTTGTCCGGCAAGAGCCACACCTGAAACTTTAAAACCAATATCACGATATTTATGAGCCGTGCGAAAAGTGAATTTTTTTAGGAGGTCTGTATCATTTTGACTTAATAGGCCACCTTGAATATTAATACTTGTGCCCTGAGTTCGAATAGGTGAAGATGTTACAATATTCAAAACACCACTATGGGCATTGGGCCCATAAAGAGCCGAAGCTGGTCCCAGTACAATTTCAATTTGTTCTACGTCTTCAAAGGACACAGGAATCACATTATAAGCAGTAAGGCGGAGAGATGGTACATTAGCCATTCGACCATCTGTCAGAGTTAAAAGGCGGGAGCTAAATGATGAATTAAACCCGCGTGCTGTCATATTATAACTATCAATACCAGACTGAGTGAAGTCTATCCCCTTAGTCCCTTTTAAGTAATCTCCTAGATTCGTATTACTTTCTCTTCGAATTTGCGCTTTTGAAATAACGGATATTGCTGCGGGTGCATCTTCGATTCTTTCCCGTCGTCTAGAGGCAGTAACCACATAGGTTTCCATCTGAATAACTTTCGGTTCGAGTTCTAAATTCAATAAAAGAGTTTCTCCATATTTGACGATAGCATCTTCTTTTAAAACCTGATATCCAATATACGAAACCATAACGGAATAATCTCCAGCGTCCACTTGTAAAATTGTATATCTGCCTTCTCCATCTGTAGCGGCTCCTTGGGATGTACCTTCCAAAACAACATTGGCTCCAATCAGGGGAGACCCGTTCGCTGCATCCGATACCTTTCCTGTAATTATGCCTTTTTGAGCGAGAACTATCGTTGCAATTAAAAGGGAGAATAGGGTGATTTTTTTCATTTAGGTTGTCTTATATACTAAACAGCCCCGTAAAACGAGGCTGTTTAGATAGTTTATTTTTAATAAATGTGTGTAAAAAACGTTATTTAAGCAATAACATTTTTCCTGTAGCAGTACGATTGTCTGAAC
>JAPYRR010000038.1:2655-13243 GCA_029936885.1 Fidelibacterota bacterium
AAAAAACGTTATTTAAGCAATAACATTTTTCCTGTAGCAGTACGATTGTCTGAACGAACTTCATAGAAATAAACACCACTTGGGACTTTATTCCCAAACTTGTCCTCACCATACCATTTCACATCATAGGTTCCGGCTGCAATTTTTCCGTTTTGGAGAATAGCCACTTCCTCACCAAGTAGGGAGTAAACGGTTACTGTCACGTCAGAAAATTTCTCAGTAGAATATTTTATAGATGTGGATGGGTTAAATGGGTTTGGATAGTTACCATGTAATTTGAATTCGCCAGCAATAGGTGCATCCTTATCAATAGATACAACTTCTGTATTATAGAATTTTGGATTTACCCTTTGTGTTGTATTGTCTGGAATACAGACATTATCAACTTCAAATACGAGTCTTCCAGGGGTTGGAATCATATATCCATAATACTCTTCCCAACCGGAAAGCGTATCTGAATCATTGACCCAGCATGATTCACACATATCTGCAACGGCAACAAGTGTCATCGTAGGACCAGCTTCTATTAGTGCATCACAAGCTTCTCCACCACCGGCACCTAGGCATGCAACGTAATCATTATATATTGATTCACCTACACCTGCACCAATTGCAGCTGATGTATCGGAATTAACATATAGAAATGCTACCGAGTCTGATGCAGCAGTAATAGCAGATTGAAGATCAACACCTGCGCCCAACATACCCTGGAGTACTAAGGTGTAATATCCCACAGCTTCCATAAAGTTGTATGTGAAGAAGTATCCGGTTGCTTGTAAAGGTTCATCTCCAGTGAAAGGTTCACCATCAGTGCTAAGCGGGTCAAATAAATAACCCCAGTTTGCAGCAACAACTCCTTCATAAACTGTTTCACCTGTTACAACACTTATGGAATCAGTGGCAACGCCTTCCCCACCAATCATGGGATAGTCTGTGACAGAAACAATATCAATACCAAACATAGATGCTAATCCGGACACATAAGGAATGGTTGTCGTATCTGAGTCCACAACTGGAACACCCACATGTCCATTAAATTCTCCATCCTCATCCACACCATTCCCACTGGCAACACCGTCATGTGCTTCCCAGTAGATTTCTACATCGGTAGGTTGTGAATGGGTATCATCCGAATAATGTACCGTCATCATTCCCCAGTTTTCCATATCTGTACCTACACCATAGTCTACACCATTGGTACCATTGACCAGATCTGGTGCGCCAAATTGGGCAAAAATACCTGATAAGGAAATTCCCCACCCAAAAGTATATACAGTGTTAGTTGCATCAAAAAAACCAGTTGTGCCTACCCAAGTACCATCATCTGAGATAGCAGGGATGGTTGCGGTGGTTGAACAATTAATGGTCTCCGTGGTCGGGTAGGTACTCCCATCATTAATGGTGAATGTACCGTCATCATTAAAATCAATATTTAAGGCAACACCTGGTGCAGTTGGATCTCCTGTTAATAGATAACCAGCATAGGCTAACAATTCCGGTGTGACCAAGGGAATTAAGGTTGTTCCAAGCGTATCGCCTGTTTCGTACTCACTCAAAGTGTGAGTATAAACAGCGTTTTCAGAACTGGGCCAGGATGCGGTTACTGCGTAGGATGCTATAGCATCCTCAGCACTGGAAGAATCACGGATTTCGTATGTGTAATGTACAGTCACATAGTTTAATTCGTAGTTCCCCTCAACGGTTTGTGAAAACAGAAAACCTGTCATCAAAGTAAGCGGTAAAAAAATACTGAGCATTTTATTCATATTGCTCCTCCATTATGTTATTAGGATTGTAATTCATTCATTCGTGAAGAACGAACGTGGAAAACTAAACCATCAAAACGAATAATTCAATGATTTTTCGCATGTGGACTAATCCTTCTTTTTGTATTTATTTAAACTCCACTTACCCCAAAGAATCCAGAGTGAATAAAGAAAAATTATGCTTCCGAGAATAAATAATAATTCTCCTGTTACCCACAACCAAAAATTATTCATGACGGTTGGTGACTCTTATATCTTCCATTTATATTCACCATCTAAATTAATAAGAAATATTTATTTTATGCCAATAGGAATTGTAAATGAAAATTGCAGTATTAGTCAAACAAGTACCAAGCTCTGAGTCAATGCTCCCGCTTTCAAGTGATCAAACTTGGATTGATGAAGGTCAGGTTTCTTTCGTCATGAATCCACCGGATTCGTTTGCCATAGAAGAAGCGCTCCTCTTGAGAGAAAAAATTGGAGAGGGTGAAGTTGTTATAGTAAGCATGGGCCCTGAACGTGTTAAAAAAACCATTAAAGAGGGATTGGCAAAAGGCGCTGACCGTGGCATTCATCTTGAAGAAGAAGGGAAAATAGAAACAGATCCTCTCTCAAATTCCAAAAGTTTCTCATCTGTATTAAAAGAAGAAAATTTTGATTTAATACTTACGGGACTTCAATCCGATGATACAGGGATGGGACAAACGGGTGTATTATTGGGTGAATTGTTAGGAATGTCTACTGCTACCCTGGCCATGGAAACAGAAGTACAAGGAGATTCAATCCGAGTAAAACGGGAATTAGAATCAGGATGGTTTCAATGGGTTAAACTTCCCTTGCCAGCATCTATCAGTATTCAATCCGGACTCAATACGCCAAGATATCCATCACTCAAAGGCATCATGGGAGCAAAGAGAAAAGAGATTAAATGTGTTTCATCTGCCGAGCATCGGTCGGGGGCTCAAACTCAATTCATGGAAAAAGTATTTGTTCCGCAGACATCGAAGCAGACAGAAGTTATTGAAGGGGATGCAGATACTGCAGTCGCTCGAATTATTGAAATTTTAAAATCAGATATAAAGGTTTTATAAATATGGATATTTTAGTTGTTTTAGAAGATAATCGCGGGACGCTTCACCGCATGAGTAAAGAAGCAATTGCAGGGGCCCAACAAATTGGCGGATCCGTATCAGCTTTAGCGATTGGTGCCAATGCCGATGCACTTGCTACAGAATTATTTACTTTAGATTTGACGGAAGTGATTACGGTAAATCATGAGTTGGTTTCATCTTATAATGCAGATGGCTATGCAGAAGTTGTTAGACAAGTCATTGACTCGGAATCGCCCAAAACGGTTATTGCGGGTCATTCTTATCAAACCCGTGATTTTATGCCTCGTGTCAGTGCAAAATTGGATATTCCTTTTATTCCAGATATTATTTCTATTGAAGGCGGATATACAAAACAGGTTTTGAATGCAAAGCTAAATGCGACTGTAAATACGAATGTTGATCAAATTATTTTGAGCTTTCAGTCCGCTGCCTTCAGCGATGAGTCTGTGGTGTCGGGTTCTTGTTCTGCACGATCTTTTGAAGTAAATCTAGATCCCAGTCTTGTAAGAGCTGAGTCCGAAGAACCCTTTCAAGAATCCACTGGAGATGTGGATTTGGAATCAGCAGAATTAATTGTTTCTGTGGGTCGGGGAATGGAAAAAGAAGAAAATGTATCTTTAGCTTTTGATTTGGCAAAGGTGTTAGGGGCTGAAGTTTCGGCAAGTCGTCCCGTTGTGGATTCGGGTTGGGTAGAGCCATTCCGACAGGTAGGAAGTTCTGGGCATAATGTTGCACCTAAACTTTATTTCTCTCTTGGAATTTCGGGTGCAATCCAACATGTAGTTGGCATGAAAGGATCTAAAAATATTTTAGCTATTAATAAAGACCCTGAAGCTCCTATTTTTGAAATTGCGGACTATGCAGTTGTAGGTGATGTTTTGGAAATTGTCCCGAAACTCATTGAAGCGCTTCAAAGTTGATCTGAATCAATCATGCATTTTTCTATCATTGAAAAAGTAATTCTTGCCGGATTGACCCTTGCTTCACTGGGGTCATTTGGATATGAAGTTTTTCGAAGGGTAGCTATTGTTAATAAAGGGACGGGCTCATTTCCTTTTGATCGAATTCCTGAGCGTCTTTTTCGTGTATTTAGAGAAGTTTTCCTTCACGAAAAAGTTATACGAGAACGTCCATTCCCCGGGTTAATGCATGCATTAGTTTTCTGGGGATTTCTTGTATTTGGATTGGTAACTATTGACCATTTTGCAATTGGTTTTTATAAACCAATCATGTCCGAATCTGCACACCACGCTTATTCTTATATAGTTATTCCATTTGCTATTCTGGTGATCTTTGGAATTGTATCGCTTGCCTATCGCAGATTTATTACACGTCCAAAAGCTTTGGGGGGGATGTCACCGACTTCCGGATTGGTTGCTGTATTTATTGTGGTCTTAATGGGGACTTATATTTATGGTGAAACCGGTCTTTCACCGTTGGTTTGGAAAATTAATTGGTGGGTCCATAGTGTTATTATTTTAGCCTTTATGTATCTCATTCCTCGAAGTAAACATCTCCATTTAGTTTTGGGGCCATTCAATATATTCTTTCGTTCTTTCTCTCAACCCGACCACACACCTGTCCATATTGATTTGGAAGGGGATGAAGATGAATTAGACGCCATGCTAAACGATTTGACAAAGCTAACTAAGAATCAGGCTTTAGATATTTTTTCTTGTGTAGAATGTGGTCGTTGCACAGATGTGTGCCCTGCAAATCGTGGGGGTGGAATTTTAGACCCGAAACATCATTTTATCATGGATCTTCGCCAACCACTTTTAGATGGAAAAGATGTTTCAGTTTTAGATCAAATTAATATTGAAGCTGGATGGGAATGTACCACGTGTCAAGCTTGTACAGAAGTTTGTCCCGTTGGGAATCATGTGGAAAAATCAGATGAGATTAGACGCTTGGAAGTTCTGGTGGAAGGACGAGTGCCCCAGGAATATCAGAAATTATTTACCAATTTACAAGAAACGGGAAATACTGAGGGTGCTTCTTCAAGTCCGTTTGCAGATTCATTTCCAGTTTTTACTGCCGACAAAGAATATGTCCTTTGGCTCGGATGTTTTGCCCGCCACGGATTAGATCCCAATTTTAATAAATCCGTAGAAAATTTTACCAAAATCCTGGATGTTGCTGGTGTGACTTATGGCGTTTTGGCTGAAGAACAATGTTCCGGAGATCCGGCGAATCGTTTGGGAGATAAGTTGACCTATACTATGCTCCGAGAACATAATCTTGAACAATTATCTGAAACAAAGAAAGTGGTTACACTCTGCCCGCATTGTGCATTGAATCTTGGAAAAGAGTACAGCCAATATGACCAAATCAATTATACGGTTGAACACCATACGCAGGTCATTGGTCGGTTGATAGATGAGGGGAAGATTAAGGTCAAAATGGGCGAAAGCGGAAAAGTAACTTATCATGATCCGTGTAATTTATCCCGAATGTTAGATATTGTAGATGAACCGCGAACAGCGATCAAGGCCGCTTCTTCAGATTTTCAGGAAATGGATGAAAGTGGTCGAAATACACTTTGTTGTGGAGCCGGTGGAGCTTTGTGGTGGAAAAAAGAAACAAAAGGACGCACCCATTTGGTTCGAGCGGAACAAGTGATTGAATCTGGAGCAGACACTGTAGTGACAGGTTGCAATTTCTGTTTTGGTATGATGAAGCAAGGCTTGGGTCCCATGACTCCAGAAGGCCGTGAAGAAGTCATCGTAAAGGATGTTGCTGATATTGTCGCCGAAAATTTGGTTTATGATTTATAAACTAAAGGTTGCATTTAGTTGATAAACACAACTATTAGTTTTAAATTCCAATAGAAATAAGGAATTTGAATTATGAGTCAAGTTGCATTAAAACTCAATAGAGAACTTGTCAAGTCAGCAAAAACTGTCGCTGCTGCGGAGCATCGTTCTATACCTAAGCAAATCGAGTATTGGGCAAAGATCGGCCAAATCGCTGTTGAGAATCCTGATTTGAATTATGAAATGATTCGGGATATTTTACTCGGTTTAGCACAAGTGCAAAGTAACGATATAGAGGATTACGTTTTTGCCGACACCGAAGATTAGGGTAAAGCAAACATCCCTGTTCAAACGACAAGCTAAAAAACTGTTTAGACATCATAAACAGAAATTAGATGATCAAGTAAAAGCCATCGTAAAAGATCCCACAATTGGCGAGAGGAAAAGGGGTGATTTATCCGGTGTATTTTTCCATAAATTTAAAATTAAAAAAGACCTTTTTCTCCTGGCATATACTTTTGATCCAGAAACTCGAACATTAATCATGATTGGCTCCCATGAGAATTTCTACCGTAATTTAAAAAAGGTTAGATGAGCCAAACACATTTCCAATTCCCGTTCGAAAAAAACAATTCTTTTTCCTACTCACAGGAATCTATTGATACCCTCTCCGAATATGAAAAGTACGAATTATCTTTTCATCCAGAACGTCCAAAATATTTAGATTATTTATCCATATTTGAAAATGTAAATCCGTGTTTTAAATCGGATGAATTTGGCGCGTGTTTAATCCAAACCCATCGAGCAGATTTGTCTGGAATTCCGGTTATGTTAGTGGGACAACAAAGTGGACCCTCTTCGAATTATGAAAAAATCCGGCAAGCCATGATGGATCCGGATCAAATTCAAAAATGGAATCATGGTATGCCGGTCCCTGCATCTTATGAAAGAGCTGTAAAAGCAATTCAACTTGCTGAAGAAGAAAGCCGAATCATAATTATTTTTATTGATACACCGGGAGCCGACCCAACTGAGCGATCCGAAGCGAATGGAATTGCATGGCGAATTGGAGATGCAATTCATGCATTGGCGGACGTAAAAGTGCCCACAATTTCTGTTATTATTAATCGCGCATGCTCCGGCGGTGCCATTGCTTTAACCGGAACGGATGTAACTCTGGCTCTAGAGCATTCCACCTATTTAGTGATTACACCCGAAGCATGCTCATCTATTTTATTTCATACGCGATCTCGAGCCAATGAAGCAGCAGAAATTTCACAGATCACTTCCCGGGAAGGATTCACACATGGCATTGTGGATGAATTAATTCCGGAAATAAATGGTCCGGCTCATATTAATCCTGAAGACACAAAAAGATCGGTTCAGACAGTTTTGAATAAATATGTTTCCAAATATTCTGACCTTAACGGCAATGCCGTTATAAAAGATAGAATCGAGAGATGGAATAAAATGGGTCATTGGAACCTAATGGATGAATCTGAATTGGATTCGTTCCGTCGTCCTGTTTCTCGAATCCCAAAACCGGAACCCAGCGGTTATATCAAAAGACATAAAAAATGTTATAATGAAAACGGTAAACATTTTTATGATCCTGTAATTTTTTCAGAATTGGAAAAAAATAATTATGTTTGTGATGTCTGCAATCAGAGATATGTACGCCCATCCGCTTGGGATTACATCCAATGGCTCGTAGATGAAGAATCCTTTGTTGAGCATGAAGAAACAAAATTCATTGCAGATAAAGATATTCTAGGGTTTCCTGGGTATAATGAAAAATTAATTGAAACCCGAATAAAGACTGGATTGGTGAGTGCAATGATAACCGGAGACGGAACAGTATTAGGCAAAAAGGTCGTCGTTTGCACAACGGATTTTGGGTTTCTTGGTGGATCTTTTTGCATGAGCACCGGAGAGAAAATTTGGCGAACTGCTCAAATCACCATTGAAAAAAATGTTCCTATGATTATCCAAGCATGTGGAGGAGGAGCCAGAATGCATGAGGGATGTTCATCCATGGTGAGTATTCCAAAAGCGCATTTGGCAATAAGTAGAGTGGAGCAAGCTGGCTTATCGGTCTTAACCTTAATCACTGACCCCACGTTAGGCGGCGTGGCAATTGGAGTCGGAAGCCGAGGAAAACGATTATTTGAGTTTAATGCGGGCCATATCGGCTTTTCCGGTAAACGGGTGATTGAGCAATATACCGGTGAAAAAACATCTCCAGGATTTCAAACGGTGAATTGGCTAAAGGAAAAGGGTCATGCAGATGAGATCGTTCACCCAATAGATTTAAAAGAAAAGATTTTTTCTTTGATTTAAAAATGAATCTATTTTGAGAAACTCTCAATTAGACAATCAATCACCTTTATAATTTTGAATCAGTCAAAAAGCATTCAGTTTTTTGATAAGCCCTGACTACGCAAATGCTTCGTCAAGCAAGCCCAGCCCCTTTTATAAAGTGGGATTATTGGTATGCTTTTTGACTTTTTACCAAATTCATCTAATCATCCATTTTTCCATTAAGCCAACACCCCACTACTTCAACATTTCTTCAGGTATGTAACTGCTTATATAAACTCAATCCCGATCCTGATACATTCCCCGGACTAAATCCATTCAATTTTAACCATGTATTTGCTTTATCTTCTTTTTTAGTATTAATTAAAAAAGTTACAAAATCTCCTTTTTTAATTTTAAGATGATCATCCACAGGAATCAAAGAGCCAAGACGTCCGGATACAATTGGGAGAATGAGCCCCACCATGGCAGGATCAGAAAGCTCGAAATTAAAATTCTCGCCCATTTCATAAGATGAATATTTTGTATCTCCTTTCCGAATCCATGAAGACCAAAGATCTATATCAACCGGTCGGCCAAAGGGGATTCGCCCTCCAGAATCCAACACCATTTTGGATGTGATACCCTTATCTTTTTGTTTGATTCCGGTCAAAATAATCATTCCTTTGCCCAAATGTTTTGCTCGCTGAGAAAATATAAAATTCACCTCTTCATTTCCACTCAAGGCGATGATCCCTTTTCGGATGTCCGGTTCTGCACGTTGTAATGTTCTATCCCCCAGGGCATTTCCATAAAAAACCTTGATCCCTTCATTCTCGGCCAATCGGCATGCATTGGGATCTTCATCAATGCATATGACTTCATTCCCTCCTTGCTTCAACAATCGTGCTAAGAGTCGCGCCACTTCGTGAGCCCCCAGGATGATCCAACCCGATTCACTTTTTCGCCTGAGATCAAGAAGAGATGAAACCCATCCACCTGTGAGTCCAGCGGATAAAACGGTCATAGTAATCAGTAAAAATACCAAAGCTCTTAGTTGGGTTCCATCATAGCCGTGTTGATTCATTTCGAATGCAAAAAGGGATGCCACTGCTGCAGCCACGATTCCGCGAGGTGCAATCCATGATAAAAGTAATTTGTGGCGAGTATCTAAATCGGTATTTACGGTCGAAGCAAAAACGGATAATGGGCGAATAACAATCATCAAAAAGAGTACAGTAAAGACACCTTTCATTCCTAGCATTTGTATATCCGTGATTCGTACATCTGCAGCCAATAGAATAAAAAGCATCCCAATCATAAGTACAGTTAATTGTTCTTTGAACTCTAATAATTCACGTTGGATGTAAGTATTCGAATTTCCAAGGGTCATCCCGGCGACGGTAACGGCTGCTATTCCGCTTTCTGGACTCACCGTATTGGCAATCTGAAATAAAGCAAAAACCCAACTTAAGATAAAAACATTTTCCAAACCTTCTGGAACCAATCGCCTGATTCGGAACAAAAGGGTTAATAAGCCTCCCCCAATAATCCCCAAAATTGTACCAACTGCCAGCCTAGAAATGATGTGGAATACACCCTTGATCAATGATAATCCAGAGGGACTTAATGCAATTTCCAAAGCGACAACAGCCACTATGGCGCCAATGGCATCCAACAAAATCCCTTCTGCTTCTAAGACAGTACTTACTCCATGGTGGATGCGAACCCGTTTAAGTAAAGGGGAAATAACGGTGGGACCTGTCACAATAATTAAAGTGCCAAACAGGATGGAAGTGCGGAAATCCCAACCAAGAAATAAAAGGGTAGAAAGGGTTCCACCCACAAGGGTAATGAGGGCACCGATTGTGATAAGTCCCCGGATAACCGATTCTTCCCGTTTTATACGGCTGATGCGAAGATTCATGCCACCTTCAAAAAGTATGACTGCCACAGCAAAACCAACGATAATATGGAGAGCAGACCCTAATGATTCAGGCAGAATCCAATTGAATCCATCAGGCCCGAATAAAACTCCAGCCGCAAGAAGAACCACAATTCCGGGAAGACGAAATTTCCGGGCGATGACCTGAGAGAGCATTCCCAAAGCCATTGCAAGTCCGAGAGTAAGTGCAGGATTATCCATTCAATTATTTTAACAAAACTAATTTTTGCGCAGATCGATTTTCCCCAGAGGTTAATTCCACAAAATAAATTCCGCTGGAATGATTGAAAGCATTCCAAATTACTTCATGCTCACCGGCTTCAAAATCACCATGCACTAATGTTTCGACAAGCTTGCCGGATATATCATAAATACCTAGGGACGCGATGGTCATTGTACTTACAGAAAACTGAATCGTTGTGGTTGGATTGAATGGGTTGGGGTAGTTGGATAAAATTGAAAAAGACACCGGATTGGTATTTTTTGTGATTTCCACATTAGCCGGGCAATAATTCCCGTCTGGTGCTAATTGTGGGAGTTTATTCTCTGGGTTGGTTACCAAATTGAACATGAGTGTATCGGTGGATTCGAATAATTCAGGTGTGCAGGGTTCCCACTCATTTGCAATTCCATTACACGTTTCCCCGTCAGCCAATATGCCCATATTTGTGACGATACACCAATATAAATATTCCATGGCCATGCAGTCGT
>JAPYRR010000039.1 GCA_029936885.1 Fidelibacterota bacterium
TTGTTTTTAAAGAGCCGGGTATGGGTCTCGAACCCACCTACTACTGATTACGAATCAGTCGCTTGAACCAACTCAGCTAACCCGGCAATAAATCACCCATCTAATTTGGTGAAAAATAACATTTTTTAATTCTGTGAAAAGACTATAAATGGTCCAGTCATCTGCTCAATAAAAAGAGATAACTTTACAGAAGAGCAGTTATTGAGCTTGTCGAAATATACTTCCGCAAAGTTATTTCTTAAAAATTAATAGATTTCCACTTCCAGCAAATCCACTTCAAAGATCAATGTGGAATTGGGTGGTATCACACTCGTATTTCTTTCACCATACCCTAATTCAGGCGGGATAGTTAATTTACGTTTTCCACCCACTTTCATTCCTTTCACACCCAAATCCCAGCCTTTGATTACAGAGCCAACGCCTAAGGTGAAAGTGAATGGTTCTCGTCCGGGGTTTAGGGATGAATCAAAAACCGTTCCGTCTTCCAGTTCGCCCGTATAATTAACAACAACTTTATTATAATCTTGTGCTTCGGTACCTTCACCCACAACAAGATCTTCAATGATGAGTCCATTGTCCATTTCTTCTGTATTTCCTTTATTACATCCCATACTAAAAAATAGTAATGTGGATAAGATAATTGAATGTGAGAATTTCATTTTATGTTCGTTCCTCGTCTGATAAAAAATTAGCTGTAAATTTACCGTCTTATGAATCAACCGCAAACGCTATTCGATAAACACCTGCCGCCTCTTGCTGAACGGGTGCGCCCGAAGACCATTGAAGAATTTTGTGGGCAAAATCATCTTATAGATGAAGGGAGAATTCTTCATCGACTCATGGACCAATCTATCACATTTTCCATTATTTTTTGGGGACCTCCAGGAACGGGTAAAACCACCCTGGCCAGGATGATTGCAAAATCATCTGACGCAAAAATCAAAGAAATGTCAGCCGTTTCCAGTGGTGTGAAGGATCTTCGGGAGGTCATCGCTTTTGCGAAAAGTAACCGGGAAATTGGACAAAAAACCATCCTATTCATTGATGAGATCCACCGTTTCAGCAAAAGCCAGCAGGATGCATTACTTCACGCTGTGGAAGATGGGACTATTACTTTATTTGGCGCTACAACTGAAAACCCATCCTTCGAGGTGATCTCTCCCCTACTTTCCCGCTGTCGTGTGCTCACGTTGAAACCGTTAGGAAAAGATCATTTGCAAAAGATCCTAAAAAATGTTTTTAAGAAGGATGTTATTTTATCCAAAAGTTCTATTACGATCAATAATCCAGAAAAAGACCTGCTTATTCATTCATCAGGCGGCGATGCTCGGAAAATGCTGAATACTATAGAAGTGGCCGTGAATTTGATTGGCGGAAAAGGACAGATTACCCAAAAAATATTGGATGAGGCGATTCAGTCCAAAACATTGATCTATGATAAACAAGGCGAATACCATTACGATACAATCAGTGCATTTATCAAATCGGTTCGTGGTTCCGACCCTGACGCCGCGCTTTATTGGTTGGCCGTGATGCTGGAGGGTGGCGAAAAACCGGAATTTATTGCCCGACGACTTATCATCCTGGCTTCGGAAGATATCGGCAATGCAGATCCAAACGGACTCACCTTAGCTACATCGGGATTCCAGGCAGTGCATATGATTGGTATGCCCGAAGGTACGCTCATTTTGTCGCAAGTAACCACTTATCTGGCTAGTGCACCCAAATCCAATGCCAGTTACAAGGCGATCAAAGCAGCCACACAAGCGGTAAAAGAATCAGGAACTCCATCGGTTCCATTGCATTTACGAAATGCACCAACTGACCTAATGAAAGACATGGATTATGGAAAAGATTACCAATACCCTCATTCACATCCGGATCACTTTATCGATGCGAATTATTTCCCAAATGGCGAAACACAAACATTTTACAAACCCACAAATCAGGGGCGAGAAGACTGGATTCGCAAGAGACTGAAATCACTTTGGAAAGAAAGGTATCCTGAAAAATGAGAAAACTTTTTTTCATATTTCTAATTTCGTCTTTCCTCTTTCCAGACAATCGCTTGCGCTTGAAAAAAGCCAATGTATTGGAGAGCAAAACCATCAATGGCGAATCGGTCAAATTCATTTCCGGAAATGTGATTTTCACCAAAGGGACATTAACTCTTAATTGTCAGGAAGGTCGCCATTATGAAAAAAACGATCTTGCTATTTTGTATCGACGAGTCTCTGCGATCCAGGAAGGACGAACCCTGACCTGCGACACACTCAAATTCTATTCAGCTGAAGATCGAATTCTTAGCATAGGGAATCCCCATGTGTGGGACCCTGATTATGATCTGAAAGCAGACACAATAACTGTTTATACTGAACAGGATAGTGGTGTTGCACTGGGAAATGTAACCCTGATCCAAAAGGGCCAAATTATTACTGCAGACCGGATAGAATACCAAAAAGACCCGGAAAAGGATGGTGTTTCTTACACCGCCATTGGCCATGTGATTATTGAAGATTCATCCCGAATCGCCACCTGCGGGATGGCACATTATGACCGGTCCAATGAGATAACTACTTTAGAAATTGAACCGGAGATCAAAGATAGCGGGCGAATTCTATCCGGTAAAAAAATTATTTTAACGTATTTTGAAGAAGAATTAAAAAATCTTCATATTCCAAAAAAAGCATTTGCAGTAACGCCAGTAAACGGATATCAACAATCCAAAATAGATTCTTTAGCTTTTGGTGACACCTTGGATTTTCAAGATAAAATGGAAGGCTCCAATTTAACCAGTTATTTTAAAAATGGAATTTTGGATTCTCTTCGAATTGTCGGTATGGCAAAAACACTTTATCATGTATTTGAAGATTCGATCTATCAGGGGAAAAACAATGTTTCAGGTGATACCATTATTATGACTTTTTTGGAGGATGAATTAAATAAGCTACGAATTCTTGGTGGATCCGAAGGTAAATATGTTCCAGATTCTGTAGCCAATGACTTGGATTTTCCTATTATCTATTCCGCAGATAAAATTCAATACCGCCTGAAAGATGAAGAGTCAGATTTTGAAGGTCAAGCCAATATTAAGCACGAGAATACAAATCTTGAAGCTGGATTTATCACGGTAAACTGGCAAACCAATATGCTAAATGCAATTCCAAAACTGGAAGGCGACACCTTAAATGAACCCATTTTACCTGTAATCAAAGAAAAAGGGAAAGACCCAATGAGCGGGGATATAATGACCTATAATTTGAAAACAAAAAAGGGTCGAATTACCAAGGGTCACACCAAAGCAGACGATGGATTCTATACCGGAGACCAGATCCGGAATGAAACTGCAAAAGTCATTTTTATTGAAAATTCCACTTACACAACATGCGACCTTGATACGGCCCATTTTCATTTTGAATCAAAAAGGATGAAAGTGATCCAAAACGACATTGTGATTGCTCGACCCATTATTCTTCATTTGGGACAAATTCCCATTTTTGGTATTCCCCTAGGCATTTTCCCTCATAAAGGCGGCCAACGTCATTCGGGTTGGATTATGCCGTCATACGGAGAAAGTAAAAGTCGGGGGCAATACATTCAGGGATTAGGATTTTATTGGGCACCCAGCGAATTCTGGGACTCAAAATTCACATTGGACTTTGGAGATATGGAAGGCATCGTTTCTAAAATCAATAGTGTATATCGAAAACGATACAAATTTAACGGTGGGTTTTCTATACGTAATCAACAGCTCCTCACAAGTTCAAATAATATATCTGATTTAAAAAATACCCGAAGGAACAGTACAAATATCCGATGGAATCATTCCCAAAAGCTGAGATACAATCAATCGTTTAATGCAAATGTAACTTATTCCAGTAGCGGTGATTATGATTTCCGGAAAAAATACGGGCAATCTGAAGCTGAAAGAATGAATCAAAAAGCGATTTCAAATGTATCTTATTCAAAGCGATGGCCAAAGTTGAAAAATTCCTTAAGCGCCAGTTATTATTCTAATCGGGATTTGCTTATTGATGATAAAGTAAATCCATTGAGCCCTTATTTTATTAACCCAACCAAGGCAGGAACCCAACTCAATAGTGTGAACCGCACTTTTCCAAAACTCTCCTTTCGTCATGGACAAAGTAACCTGGTCCCCACAACTGCAACGGATAAAAAATGGTTCAATACAATTACCTGGAATTATGGTTTGAGTTTTAACAACAAAGATCGGGATTATTACGAATCAGTTTATATTGACAGTTCCGATTCTTTCAGCTGGCTGGATTCAACAAGTAATGAGCAAAACAGTGGGTGGGTTCATACATCTTCTATCAATGCGCCGCAAAAAGTGTTTAAATATATTTCATTAAATCCCAGTATGAACCTGAAATCCGTTTGGGTTGATGAATTTTATGACGGCGAATGGGTGGATTCCACACTCAGCTTTAATAAAATGAAAAAGCAGGGATTTGCAACTCGGACGACAGGTTCATTTTCCATGAATGCCAATACTCAGATCTATGGGCTCATCCCCATTCCATTTGGCCCCATCAAAGCGATTAGGCATGTGATGTCGCCTTCCATTGGATATTCTTGGACACCCGATTTTTCGGAACCTCTTTTTGGGAATGACCTTGGATACGTTTTAACTGAATACGATTCAACAGGGAAGAAATATTTTCATGATAAATTTTCCGGAACAATGGGTGGAAATACACCTCGGTCTGAATCAAAATCCATGAATTTTTCCTTGAACAATATTTTTCAAGCAAAAGTCAATAGAGGGGATGAAGAAAAGAAAATCGATCTCCTAAATTGGAGAATGAGTGCAGGGTATAATTTTGCAGCGGATTCTATGAATCTATCCAATTTACGTTCCAGTATTCGTTCAAAAATTGCTGGAAAATTGAATCTGGATCTTTCAATGACCCATGATTTTTACAAGTATGACACTGAAAATAACAAACGAATTTCCAAATATAATTTAAATGAAAATGGACTTTTAGCACCACGGTTAACATCTATAAGGCTTTCAACTGGGTTACGGTTTTCTGGCGATCGATGGTCTGACCAAAGCGATGAAGAAGAGATACCCGAACCAACCACCGTTGAAGAAGATCTTAATGGTCCGGGATTGGTTAGCCCTATGGGTAACATGAAAAGTACATTGGGTGGTAATAAGTTATGGAGTTCCAACTTAAGCCTAAGCTATTCTTATTCCGCGACGAATCCTTTAAATCCGACCAGAACATTTTGGGTGAATACAAATTCTACAATCAATGTGACTCAAAATTGGGGTGTGTCTTATCGTGCACGGTTTGATATGATTCAACGTGACCTCGTTAGCCATTCATTTTCACTTCAGCGGGATCTCCATTGTTGGGAACTTTCACTTCGTTGGACTCCATCAGGATATGGACAGGGGATAAATTTTAAACTCAATGTTAAATCGCCGACTTTGAGAGACATAAAGATCGAGAAAAAGTCCGGTGTATTCTCTGGTCCAACACTATAAACTGGAAAATTAATCTGCCACAAAGAACGCCGTGCCTGCCGGCAGGCGAAACTTTAGGAAAGAAAAATAAAAATTTATGAAAAATATTACAACAATAAATTTTCTTTGATAAATACTTTATCATTATTTTGTCAATAATTTGCGCTTCTTAGCGATCTTGACAGCTAAATTAATGATGATAATTCTTCGATTGAACTCATCCAAACTATGATAGAAATTCTAGCACCTAAAATAATGAATTCATGATCTGTCCCGAATGCCATGCCGAATATTTAGACCATATTAAAGAATGTGGTGATTGTAAACTAACACTCGTTGATGCCTGTGTTATCGATTTACCCATCCCTGAAATGACTTGGGCTGCTCTTCCACCCTTTCAAGGAAAGATCTATGCAGATATGGCCGCTGAAATTTTGGATAATCATGACATCGCATATTATTTAAAAATGAATTGGTCCTCATCAGCATTTGTTATTGAAGCAGCAAGCCTTCCTGGAGATGTCGTCCGAATTTTCGTCCCAAAATCATCTCTTGAAAAAGCAACAGAATTGGTAGGCAATATCACGGAAAACAACGCATGAATCCTATACGAAGTATCAAAGGCACCCACGATATTCTGCCGGCAGACTCCCAAAATTGGCAACAATTGGAGCAAATTGTTCGCACTGTCTGCCAGCGGTTTGGATATAACGAAATTCGAACTCCAATCTTTGAAGAAACACGGCTCTATTCAAGAAGTGTGGGTGAAAATACAGATATCGTTTCCAAGGAAATGTACAGTTGGGATGATAAGGATGGAAAAAGCATCACTCTGCGTCCAGAATTAACTGCTTCTGTAGTCCGCTCCTTTATTCAGCATAATTTGGGTGGACAAGCGCCTGTCCAACGACTTTATTATATGGGACCACTTTTTCGGAGAGAACGTCCACAAAAAGGAAGACAGCGACAATTTCATCAATTTGGCGTGGAAGCATTTGGCTCAGAAAATCCAGAACAAGATGCCGAGATTATTGCCATTGCTTGGCACATATTATTGGAATGTGGGCTCAGTGAAAATGCCACACTGCATTTAAATAGCATTGGTTCTCCAAATTGCAGAAAAGCATATCGGGAAGCTTTGAAAAATTTTATTCGACCAAACTTGAGTCTATTTTCTGAAACGAGTCAAAAAAGATTTGAAACCAATCCGCTCCGAATTTTGGATACGAAAGCAGATCATGAACAAAAAATGCTGAAAGATGCGCCTAAAGTTTCTGATTGTTTTTCAGATGATGATATGGCACATTTTGAGTCCGTTCAGAATTTCTTGAAGGTAATGAATATTCCATTTATATTGAATGAAAAACTGGTTCGTGGGCTGGATTATTATTCTCGAACTGTATTCGAATTCACATCATCTGCCCTGGGTGCACAGGATGCCCTTCTCGGCGGCGGTCGCTATGATGGACTGGTAGAAACATTGGGCGGAAAAGCCACACCTGGCATTGGTTTTGCTGCGGGTATGGAACGATTCCTCATTGCCATGGCAGAAACGGAAGTTCTTTCCCGCGAATCCAAAATTGATGTTTATTTTGTTTGTTTGGATGAAGCAGGACTTTCCACGGCATTGTCTCTTGCGAATAAATTACGGCAAGCAGGTTTTAATGTGGTTTCTGATCCACTTCGACGTAGCCTAAAAGCTCAAATGCGAGATGCCAATAAATCCGGCGCCAAGTATGCCCTCATCCTAGGAGAAACAGAAATGGAAACAGATTCAATCGTGTTGAAGAATCTTGAGAAGAGCGAACAAGAAACTGTTTCGCAAAAAAACATCCTCGAAAAATTAAGAAATTTGACAAACTGATTTTTTTTTCCATTATATTATATACGCGGGCGTGAGAAGCGCAATTTTATAAAAAAACAGGATATTCATTAAATGAGCCAAAAACCATTATTAATTGTTGAATCACCCACCAAGATTAAAACGATCCAGCAATACCTGGGAAATGACTATGAGGTTATTTCGTGTGTTGGACATGTAAAAGATCTCCCTTCTAATGAACTGGGAATCGAAATAGAAAATGATTTTAAAATCAAACTCACTGTTCTCCCCGATAAGAAAAAATTCATCACAGATCTCCGTAAAAAATCTAAAACGGCTAATCGCGTCCTAATAGCGACGGATCCGGATCGTGAAGGTGAAGCCATAGCAGCCCATCTCGCCAGTGAAATCCCTGAAGAGAAATTGGAACGTGTTCAGTTCACTGAGATCACAAAAGCCGGTGTGATAGAAGGCATGAAAAATGTGCGAGAGATAGACCAGGACTTGGTAGATGCCCAAACGGCACGGCGAGTGATTGATCGGCTTGTGGGATACAAGGTTTCACCGGTTTTATGGGCCACGCTTCAGAGCAACATGAAATTTGTTACCACAACATTATCGGCGGGACGGGTACAATCTGCAGCTGTGAAAATAATAGTAGACCGAGATCGACTCCGGGTAAAGTTTAATAAATCCACCTATTTTGACCTGAAAGCATCCCTAAATAAAAAGGACGATTCAAATTTGTTCAATGCCACCTTATGGCGTGTCGATGGGGCAAGAATAGCGTCTAGTAATGATTTTGATTCAGAAACAGGTAAGTTGAAAAATAAGGATATTCTCTTTCTGACCGAATCGCAAGCGGATGAGCTCGTTAAAGAATTAGACTCTGGTGATTGGATCGTCGCTAAAATTGAAGAAAAACCACGCACATCCAATCCCAAACCGCCATTTACCACCAGTACACTCCAACAGGAAGCAGCACGGAAATTGAGAAGTTCAGCCCGGCAAACCATGAGCACGGCTCAAAAATTGTATGAGAATGGGTTCATTACTTATATGCGGACAGACTCAACAAATTTATCGGAAGAAGCTATTGCAGGCGCTCGACAAGTCATCCAAGATCTCTATGGAGATGATTATCTTCCAGGGAAAGCAATTCGATATGCTACTAATGTAAAAAATGCACAAGAGGCTCACGAAGCTATCCGGCCAGCACACCGTATTTTTCGTGAAGTTTCGGATGTAGAAAAAACGTTGGGTAAAGATGCAGCAAAACTATATGACCTAATCTGGAAACGGACTGTGGCCAGCCAAATGACACCGGCGAAATTGAAACAAACCGCTGTTACGATTCAGAACCAAAAAACAGAATTCCGCGCAAATGGACAAGTTATTTTATTCCCAGGCTATATGCGTGTCTATGTAGAAGGACAAGATAACCCTGAAAAAGATTTGGCAAATAAAGAACGTATTTTACCTGCAATATCCGAAGGTGAAACACTAAACTGCAATGAATTGAATTCAGAATCACATACCACAAAACCCCCCGCACGATATAGAGAGGCGTCCCTTGTAAAAGCTTTGGAAGAAAATGGGATTGGGCGACCCTCCACCTTTGCTTCCATTATGGGTACCATTGTACGCAGAGGGTATGTTAATCAAACCAGTGGAACGCTCTCTCCTACCTTTCTTGGATTAGCCGTGACCCAATTGCTGGAAAACCATTTTAGTAATTTGGTCAACAAAGAATTCACAGCAAAAATGGAAAATGGATTAGATGAAATTTCCCGAGGAGAACTTGAGTCACTTTCTTTTATGACCAACTTTTTTCATGGCGGAGGTCGTTTTGCCGGGTTAGAAAAAATGTTGAGTGAAAAAGTAGATATTCCTGCAGCGTGTACCATTGAAATGCCGGATGAGATTGCAGAATCTACAGAGGGACGAATTGGCAGATTTGGTCCTTATCTTCGTAGAGGAGAAGATTCAAGGTCCATTCCAGATAATATTTATTTTGGTGACCTGACCCTGGAGGTCATTGAAGGAATTTTCAATGAAGAAGTGAAAGACGACGAACCCTTGGGTGATGATCCGGAATCTGGTGAACCCATTTGGATTAAAAAGGGGCCTTATGGTCATTATGTTCAATTGGGTGATTCCAAAAAACGGAAAGGAATTCCAAAAACGTATCCACTTTCGGATGTGAACCTTGAATACGGGTTAAAACTTCTGGCTCTACCCAGAACTGTTGGTAACCATCCTGAAACAGGAGAACCCATCACGGCGGACTATGGTCGCTTTGGTGCATATATTCGGTGTGGAAAACAAAATGCCAGTCTTCGTGGTGTAGAAACACCTTTAGATATCACCGTTGAAAAATCGGTAGAACTTTTGGCAACCAGAAACAAACGTAGTACCGAGCTTCGAACCATTGGTGATCATCCGGAAACGGGAGAATCTTTGGTGGTGAAAGATGGGCGCTTTGGCCCCTACCTCACTGACGGGAAAGTGAATGTGTCTCTCAAAGGTGATCTAACACCTGAAAGTATCACACTTGAACAAGCTGTTGAGCTGATTAACCAAAAAAGGCTAGCACCACCTCGCCCAAAACGGAAACGCAAAAAGAAATAACTGGGTTTGGCGTATTAGGAATGATAAAAAATAAAATAACCCTTCATCTTAAATCCAAAATTCATTTGGTGGGATTATTCATTTTTATATTCTCATTACTGTCTGCTGAAACAAATCTCGGGATGGAAATTAAAAAGAGTCTAATCTCTCCCTGTTGTTGGGCAGGCACTATTTATGATTTGGATCATAATCCGGAAATAGAAAAACAGATCGATCACTTAATTTCCCAAGGAAGAACAAAGACTGAAATTCTTGATTATTTTGTTGAATCATATGGCAAAAGGATTTTAGCAATCCCCAAAGCGGAAGGATTTAACATGATGGTTTGGGTAATGCCTATTTTAGCTGGAATCATCGGAATTACATTTCTATTTTTCTATTTAAGAACTCCCAACGCCAAACCATCAGCGGTAATTTCCACATCATCAGAAGTTGCTTTTGATGATGAAATTGAAAAAGAACTTCAAAAAATGGATTGATTTTTTAAAACCGGATAAAAGTTCCCTGAGCTTGTCGAAGGGTCCTTTTTACATACATTTTGACAGGCTCAATGTACGAGTCAGTTTTTTAAAAATATGGACAAAACAATTGAAAAAATAGTTTCCCTTTGTAAGCGACGGGGATTCATATTCCAATCATCGGAAATCTATGGTGGATTTTCTGCCGTGTACGATTACGGCCCTCTCGGAATTGAGCTGAAGAATAATATTTCCCAACTTTGGTGGAAAGAAATGACACAGGCTCACGAAAATATTGTTGGGCTCGATAGCGGGATTTTGATGCATCCAAAGATCTGGGAAGCATCAGGACATGTGAGTGCTTTTAATGATCCACTTGTGGATTGTAAACAATGTAAAGCGCGATACCGCGCAGATGAATTTTCTGAAGATTTTACCTCTGTAAATTGGGAAGAAACACAATGTCCAAAATGTGGCACCACGGGAAATCTCACGGAACCGAGACAATTTAATCTCATGTTTAAAACACATGTGGGGCCTGTGGAAGAAACGGGAACTGAAGCATTTCTTCGTCCGGAAACCGCCCAGGGAATTTATGTGAATTACCTTTTAGTCCAAGGCGCAATGCGCATGAAGGTTCCCTTCGGGATTGCTCAAATTGGGAAAGCTTTTCGGAACGAAATTGTTGCCAGAAATTTCATTTTTCGTACCCGAGAATTTGAGCAAATGGAAATGCAATATTTTGTAAAACCGGGGACTGATGATGATTGCATGCAAGAATGGAAAGAAAAGCGTTTCCGTTTTTATTCCGAAGCATTGGGAGTGACCAAATCCAAATTGCGGTACCACGAGCATGGTGAAAATGAACTGGCACATTATGCCAAGGAAGCCTGGGATATCGAATATGAATTCCCGTTTGGCTGGTCAGAGATCGAAGGAATTCATAACAGAACCGATTTTGATTTGAGACAGCACCAGGAATTTTCAGGGAAAAATCTCAGCTATTTTGATCAGCCCAATAATGAACGTTTCCTACCCTATATTATTGAAACATCAGCTGGATTAAATAGAATGCTTCTTACCATTATGGCGGATGCTTATTGGGAAGATGTAGAAAATAATCGAGTAGTCATGAGGCTCCACCCAAGACTTGCTCCGGTGAAAGCTGTTGTTTGTCCTTTGGTTAAAAAAGACGGCCTCCCAGAAAAAGCTCGAGAGATCATGGATATGCTCAAACCCCACTTCAAGGTCATCTACGATCAGCAAGGCTCTATTGGGAAACGATATTACCGACAAGATGAAGCAGGGACTCCATTCGGTATTACGGTGGACCATCAATCTACAGAAGACAACACCGTCACCCTTCGGCATCGGGATACTATGGTGCAAGATCGCGTTTCAATCAGTCAACTTCAAGCAGCGATCCAGGATAATATGTAATGAATCTGAAAACTGGGGTTACTCTTGGATTAATGGTCGTAATGGGTCTCGCAATTATATCGGGACCGGAAAACGATAAAATTGATTTTGCCATTGCGATCCATGGCGGTGCCGGAACCATCACCCGCAAAAATATGACACCGGAGAAAGAATCAGGCTATCGATCCAAACTTGAAGAAGCACTAAATACGGGCTATTCTATTTTAGAAAAGGGAGGTTTATCCCTTGATGCGGTTGAAGCCACAATCCGGATCATGGAAGATTCAGAATTATTCAATGCGGGAAAAGGCGCAGTTTTTACCAACGCAGGAACCAATGAATTAGATGCCAGCATTATGGATGGGAGCAATTTAAAAGCTGGAGCTGTCGCCGGCGTAAAAACAGTGAAAAATCCCATTTCCGCTGCGCGAAAAGTGATGGAAGAAACCTGGCATGTGATGCTTTCGGGAGATGGAGCTGACCTATTTGCAAAAGAGCAGAATTTGGAGATCGTGGACCCAATTTATTTTTATACCCAGCGTCGCTGGGATAGCCTAAAAAAAATACAGTCAGAAAAACACGGAACCGTTGGGTGTGTTGCACTTGATAAAAATGGAAATCTCGCAGCAGGAACTTCCACCGGTGGACTCACAAATAAGCAATGGGGACGAATTGGAGATAGCCCAATTATTGGTGCAGGCACTTATGCGAATAATAAAACATGTGCTGTTTCTGGAACGGGTCAAGGCGAATATTTTATTCGCGGCAATGTGGCCTATGATATTTCGGCCATCATGGAATATGAAAATCTATCTGTGGGGAAAGCAGCTCGGAAAGTAATCAGTAAATTATCCGATCTTGGTGGAGAAGGCGGTGTGATTGCCATGGATTCTCATGGAAATATTTCAATGCCTTTTAACACAGCTGGTATGTATCGAGGGTTTAGGAAATCAAACTCACCGGCAAAGATTTTAATATATAATTAATGGGTCATAATTCTCTTATTGTCGCTTTTTGCTTTATTAATCAACATTATTTTATTTCTTGAATTTGTTCCCTGTTTACGGATAAATTCATGGGATTGACAAGTTGTCAATCTACTTCACAACCAATCAAGGAGATTAAAATGAAGAAATTCATTGGGATATTTATTATCCTCAATTTCACTTTCGTAATGGGACAGTCTGTGTCTGGTACAGTTACCGATGAAAACGGTAACGGCTTAGCCGGTGCGAATGTAACAATCGAAGGTACAAACATGGGTGCAGCAGCGGATGCATCTGGCTCGTACTCAATTAATGGCG
>JAPYRR010000040.1 GCA_029936885.1 Fidelibacterota bacterium
AAGTCAATTCAAATGGCGACATTGTTTGGGAAGCTAATTATAATTTGAGTTTACCGAGTGGTGCAGTCTATCGAGCCCACAGGATTCCTGGATTATTCCCCGCTGCATTCAGTGTAATCGTCCATGATTTGTATGAGATGGTGGAAGGTAATGGTGTTTACCTGATTCCGGGATCATCTTCCGTTTCCTTTGAAGTGGTGAACAACGGGGATTATGAATTGGCATTGAATTATACATTTACAGATCTGGCAGGATGGTTCGAGCCAACTGAAGGGAATTTGGTTTTACCTCCAGGCTCTTCTGAAACACTCTCATTTACAGGTGATATTCCAGGCTCAACCGAAACCACGGTTATCGAATTGCTTATGTCGCCAGACCATCATCCGGAAAAACAAAAAATTATTCAACTTATTGGTGTCCCGAATTATTTGGGGAATGACCCTGAAATAGTGCCGACCACATTTCAATTGTATGAACCATTTCCGAACCCCTTTAATCCCACAACCACGATCCGGTTTTATTTGGGTGTAGAGACACGGCATGCCGTGTCTCACCTACAAATAATTGATATAACCGGCCGTTTGGTGGAAACCTTGATCGATGGCCGTATTGAATCGGGACAACATGTAATAATATGGAATGCAAAACTACATCCTTCTGGTTTCTATTTTATAAAATTGAGTTCGGGTGCTAAATCACAAACTCATAAAATTATCTATCTGAAATAAATGAAAAAAATATTACTCATTATTCTTATTATATCATTTGATGGAACCCTTTTTGGGCAATGTGACAGCGCATACACATATTACCCAGACTTACCGTATAATGTAACGATTCTGGTTGGGGATTCTTGCTTGTATGATGCTGATATTGACGTTCTTGATAGTCTGATTTCCGTCAATAATTTGGATTTTAATTCACCTTTGGAATTGGGAACCCAAACCTGGTTCAACGGACGATTAAAGATCCTTGTTGCAGGATACTATTTTGGGGGTGTTGAAGAAAAATTAAATTATTTACCTGAGAATATTGGTGATTTAGACGCTTTGGCAAGTCTATACTTAGAATGGAATGATCTGATAGAATTACCTGAGAGTCTCGGACAATTGTCTGAACTGAATAGCTTGTATGTATCCAATAATAATTTAATATCCATACCAGGAAGTATAGGTGGATTGGAAAACCTTTATCTGCTGGATCTTGGATATAATGATATCAATTCCATTCCAGACTCCATTTGTAATCTTCAAAACCTAACCTATCTCTGGATCTTTAATAACCAGTTACAAGACCTTCCAGATTGCTTTTGCGATTTGAACCTTGCTTGGGATGAAAACGACCCATTTTTTCTTCCCTATTTTGCAGCAGGAGGAAATATGCTATGTGAGAATATCCCTGAATGTATTGATACGACTGAGCATTTGAATATCAGCTTAGACCAATTCTATTATTCTTTTCAGGTGTATTTAGAGCAGGACTGTGAAGGGATGGGAATACGGCAAGAAACTTTGCCTGAATCATTCCGCGTAACATCGGCTTTCCCAAATCCATTTAATTCGCAGATTCAGTTGAAACTCATTGTCGAAAATGAGACCAAGTTAAATATAGTGGTTTATGATATTTTAGGAATTGAAGTAGAAATTATCTCAAAAGACAAACCATTGAGTGTCGGGTCTCATTTGATTCCATGGGAAAGTAATGATCGAGCTTCTGGAATTTATTTTATCAGATTTGATGATGGTAAAAGTGTAACTGTTCAACAACTAATTCTCATAAAATAGTTGGATTAGAAGATGCAACGGGTTTTAGTCTATATCGGATTGGTCAGTATCATATTTTCGCAGGATTTCCGTCCGAGCAATCTATCGACCCTAAGCAAAACACAGATTTTATTTAATTGGCCACAAGTCCCTAACGCAGACTCATATGTGTTAACCATTACAGACTTGAGTACCGGATTGTCTGATACCATCATCGATAGTTTTAGATTATCCATTTACAGTGATTTAACCTGGGGGAAATCCTATCGATGGCAGGTATGCGGAAATAATGAGAATGATATAATCTATTGTTTTGATTCACTTTACTTTTCTATTTCTAATTTGCCCAATAATTTCCCAAACAATATTTCCCTGATAGAATTAAACGAAAATGAATATACACCCGGGCTCAATTTAATCGATTTTAGGGATATTGGGTTTTCTGCTGCATTGGATAAAAATGGTGAACCCATTTGGTTCAGCGAAGTTGATGAAAATGTAAAATTCTGTGTTATTCAAATGTTGCCAAATGGAAATATGACCGGGACAGGATGGGAAGGCCAGTTCTATAATAGCGGATATGAGGTTGAATTGAATGGCGAAATTGTTTTTGATACACCGATTGATGGCCTGCATCATGACTTTATTAAAACATCAACTGGTACCTATTTTGGCTTATTTAAGGTTTTTGCAACCTTGCCATCTCCGCCGGAATGCGCTGGGTGTGAGGAGATGATTTTATGGAGAGGAGATAAGGTTATTGAATTTGATCAGGATGGGAATACCATTTGGGAGTGGAATATATTCGACCATATTCCCATTGAAGAATACAACCCCTATGATGCTAGTCATTGGAATGGGACCTATCTTGATTGGTCACATACAAATTCCATTTATTATGATGAAATAGAAAACACTATTTATTTATCGATCCGAAATATTTCCAGAATCATCAAAATAGATTATGAAACAGGGGAAATCATTTGGTCATTGGGTGACCCTAATTTTATGCTTGACCCCGACTTCACAAATGAGATTAATAATTCACGTCAGCATAATGCGATTAAAATTGAGAATGGTAATATCCTATTTTTTGATAATGGGACCCATATATCACCACAATACTCCAGGTGTGTAGAAGTTGAAATCGATGAAGAAATTCCATCAGCGGTGGTTGTATGGGAATATGTGTTACCCAATTATATGTTTACATCATCAAATGCAGAATGTGATCGCCTTGAAAATGGGCATACACTCATTTCTACCGGCTCATCGGGGAACTTATTAGAGATAAATGGGAATGATGAAATAGTGTGGCACGTCAATGTGAAATTAAATAATGCCCTGGTTAAAATCATGAGAAATGAAAGAATTCCCAATCTTTATCCATCGGCATTTTCAATCTTAATTCATGAACTTACTGGAGAGATTGCAGATCCTCGTGTTGTGGTCGATTCAACCTATGTTGTTGAAATGACTGTGATCAATCATGGGTGGATCAATGATACATTTAGTCTCTATATTGATAATTTAGAGAACGAAGACATTTTTATTGATTCGATCTTTGTCCCAGCAAATTCAACGGCAACTATTGGTATTAATCTCTTAGGTATTGAATTAACATCACCAATGATTGATTTTACCCTATTCTCAGAAAATGCGCCTGATAATCCCTTATTCACCGAATTTAGAATTGCGTGTGGTGAAAGTATATCAAATTGTATTGGATGCATGGACCCTGAAGCATTGAACTATAACCCAGATGCAGTGATTCCGGATAGCTGTGATTATTTAAATTTTATTGATGATTCCGTTTTGGGTTCGAATGGATTTTCTTTAGGATCAAATTTCCCAAATCCATTTAATCCAACCACCACGATCCGGTTTAATATTCCGGTAGAGACGTTGCCACGCCATTCGGCGGGTAAACATACTGTGTCTCTACATATTTACGATATAACCGGCCGTTTGGTGGAATCCTTGATCGATGGCCGTATTGAATCGGGACAACATGAAATAATATGGAATGCTCGAAACGTTGCATCAGGAGTCTATTTTATAAAATTGTCCAATAAATCTCAAACAAAAACTCAAAAAGTAATTTATCTCAGATGACCCAATCCATTCAAAAATATTTCATTTACTTTTTCATATTACTCTCAAATAGTTTTTCTCAAAATGTTGAAATATTTGGTCCTGATACTTTTGTAATTATTGAAGAAGGTATCTCCGGTTTTGATGCGAATTTAGATTCGGGTGATCGATTTAGTCGCGATCATGATAATGCTGGAGATATAAATGGTGATGGTGTAATGGATCTTGTTGTGGGTGCCAGATCAGATGATGATGGGGCAACAGATGCAGGAGCTGTTTATATTTTATTTATGAATCAGGATGGAACGGTTCAATCCAATCAAAAAATTTCCATGCTTGAAGGTGGTTTTACGGATACCTTAACTGCCGGAAGTTTTTTTGGGTATGGTGTGGCAGGAATAGGTGATTATGATAACGATTTTATTCCGGATATTGCCGTTACTTCTAATCAAAACCTTTACATTATTCATTTAAATATGGATGGAACGGTAAAGGATTTTATAAAAAATCAAAATATAAATTCCATGGGATTATCTGCCATCGGTGATTTAAATGGTGACGGTCGAATTGACCTTGTGGCCTGTAAACCGAATGCCAACGATGGCGGCCAAGGTCGCGGTGCCATTGATATTCTCTTTTTTGATTCCACATCAACAATCATAGAAGAAAGCACCGTTACAATTAGTTCAACCCAAGGTGGATTTGGAGAGGGTATTGAAGACGGTGATGGGTTTGGTGGCCGTGAAGTTGCCCTAATAGGAGACTTGGACGGAGATGGGAATATGGAGTTGGCTGTGGGCTCTTTTAAAGCAGACAGCGGTCGTGGAGCCATTTGGATATTATCCTTGGATGTTACAGACTATCATGTGGTTTCCAAATTGAAAATTGGCGAAAATCAAGGAGGGTTTGATGAAATCCTACCTTTAACCGAAAATAGTAATGGTTCAATTGGTGCTATGTTTGGCCATGCACTATGCGCCACCGGGGATTTAAATGGGGATGGAATTCCCGATCTAATTTCGGGTGCAAATCAAGTGAATGAAGGTGTGGCTTATATTTTATATTTGAATGAAGATAAATCTGTCAAAACGTTTCAACGGATCAATAATGAAGAAGGTGGTTTTGACCTTGATTTGAATGATGGCGGACAAAATGGGACGGGAGAAAGATTTTCTCGTTCTATTTCTTTTTTGGGTGATTTGCGTGAGGATGGAACCTTGGCAATTAATATTGGCGGTGGAGCAGGTGGATCGGGCACGCTCTATATATTGTTCTTTAAACCTTGCGAAATTTCAAACCAAAATGGGAATTATTTTTGGCAAGGTGGAAATATTTTATTTAGTAATTGGACGCATAGTACCCAAACGGTTGATGGACCTTTGTCCTACGAACAATGCGCATTTAAAGCATTTGAAACGGATGCCCCTAATATCACTTTTAACGAAGATGATGGGCGATGTATTTGTAAAGATTCAACAGCAAGTTTATCCAACAGTTCAGAAGGAAGCGAAGCGTTTATGAATCATTGCAGTTCAAGCTCGATTGTTTTGGATTGTGACAGCGCTTATACTTATTATTCAGAATTGCCATCCAATGTGACCATTCTTGTGGGTGATTCATGTTTATATGATGCTGATATTGAAGTTTTGGATTCCATCATTTCTCAAAATGGGTTGGTGTATGATTCGCCGTTAGAATTGGGGACCCAAACATGGTTTAACGGTCGCCTCCGGTTTTGGGTGGCTGGGAATTATGGCAATAGTTCCGGCGTGAATGATACGATTTTTACTTTACCCGAAAATATCGGGAATTTGACTGGATTGGCTTCCCTTTATTTGGAGTGGAACCGGATTTCTGTCTTGCCCGAATCATTCAGCGAAATGATCGGACTCCAATCTTTTTATATCAATAATAATATACTCACATCATTAGGTGATAATATCGGCAATGTAGAAAACCTGTATTTCCTTGATCTCGGTTATAATGAATTGTTGTCGATTCCTGAATCGATTTGCAATTTGAGTAATCTGACGTATTTGTGGTTGTTTAATAATAATCTGCAAACATTACCGGATTGTTTTTGCGACTTGGATTTGGACTGGAGCGGTGATGATAATGCTTGGTATCCCTATTTTGGAATAGGTGATAATCTAGTATGCGAAAATATTCCTGATTGTCTTGAATCTATTGATCCAAATAATTGTGGAAGCAATATTAGCCATTTTGATATGAGTCTGGATCAGAGTTATTATGCTTTCCATGTTTATACTCCACAGGATTGTGACAGTGTTTCAATTTCAGAAAGTCCATTCCCATACCAATTTAAGATTTCACACCCTTATCCAAATCCATTTAATCCCGTTACTCTTCTGAGCTTACAAATTCCATTTGACCGGGAAATGGATATTCTTGTTTTTGATCTATTGGGGAATGAAGTGGATATTATTTCTCATGAAAAAATCTATAAATCCGGAACCCATACTATCCAATGGGATGGAAGAAACTTTCCATCTGGCATTTATTTTATAAAAATCAAAGATGGCATGGATGTTCAAATCCGGAAAATGATATTGGTGAAATAAAAGGGCATGGTTTTATTTGTATTTTCCGGTATTGAAAAATTGGAAATAACGAATGAAAACAACTCTAAAGAAATTAATAGAAAAATGTTGGCAGATAATTGAGGGTGTCAAGAAAACACATAATAAAATTACGGGTAAAAAATATGGGAAACCTGTCGCTAAACTTGCGCCTATCAATGAAAATGACGTCGAAACTTCAATTTATGGATGCATGCTTGGGGAAGCGATAATCGTAGGTGATATTATTTCACCTGTTGGCGAATCTTGGGAAACCAATGAGTAATCTAACATTGTCGCTAAACTATCAGCCGATAATTAGATTACAACCTATTGTAAAAAAGAAAGTTTAGATTTTATTAAGGTGAAATAATCAATATCTTACCAGCGCACAGGCTGCAGACAATCCGGCGCCGGTTCCAATAAATAAAAGCAAATCACCTCGTTTGATACGTCCATCTTTCACGGCTGTGGCAAAAGCCATGGGGACAGAAGCAGCCACACAATTCCCGAATTCCGAAATAATACTCACTACTTTTTCTTTGGCGAATCCGCCCGTAGAAATATAGGCATCCACCGCTTTTCCGGAAGCTTGGTGGGGAATCACCCAATCCACATCTTCCCGTTTCAATCCCGTGGATTTCATTGTTTTCAGCATCATGCGATATACCTCTTTCCGAGCAACTTTGTACACCGCAGGCCCATCCATGGTGAATAAATTATCTGCCAATGTAGTAGTTGGATCTTGGGGATGTTTATGGGTTCCGCCGCCCCGGACTTCCGTTAAGTTGGCGCAATTGGGAAAAGTTTTCATATCAAAATAAATAAGTTCACTTTCATCCGTCGAATCAGCTGGTTCAATCACTACAGCCGCAGCACCATCACCTAAAAGAGATGCGCTTTCCGGCTCATCGAAATTCCGTCCACGTGTTCCGCGATCCGATGAAATAATCAAAATTCGTTTGTAAGAACCAGAGTGAATTAACGATGCGGCTGTATTTAAAGCGGCAATAAAAGAGAGACAGGTACAATGGATACTGAAAGATGGAATGCCTTCAAATCCTAATTCCCGTTGATAAAAGGTGGATGTGTCCGGGATGGTTTGTTTTGGAACACCGGAAGCATTCAATATTAAATCGGGTTTACCGCCATTCCCCAAAGCTTCTTTTCCAGCCAAGGCGCCCATTTGGTCCACATCAATGGTGGAAACGCGCCGTTCTCGCACGCCAGATTTTTCAATAATCCAATCGACTGATTTTCCGATTTTGGGTGCAATGTCATTTGCAGTTTCAATTTTGGGTGGAAGGTATAACCCAACTCCCGTTATTTTAATTTTCATTTTATATTCAATTCCCACGAAGGCACGAAGGATAAAAGAATCCACATTATAATAATTTGTGTCTTCGTGGTTTATTTTTTAAAAGTAATATTTTAATTCAAAACGGAAATGCGAAAAATCTTCCATTTTATTAAACTGGTATTGATCTCCATCCGGATGATCTTTTGATCCAATTACTTTAGTAACACCGAATAATCCTAATAGATCCTGGGTAACATTGTATTCAATTTTATATTCACTTAATGAACCAGCAAATCCGGAAACACCTTCATAATCAGCAAGGTCCAGCATGGATGTTATGGATACTTTTACTTGTTCATTCAAAAACGTTTTATCCAAAATTATGATGGCCGCCTTATTGGTTAAAATCGCGAGTGGAACGCCCATTCCCGGTGTGAAGAAATTTTCAGGAGTCATGGAATCTGAGTCAAATTCAAAACCAGGAATATCAATTTCTACGTCTGGCAAACTATCCGAAGAATAACTCAGTGTGTCAAATTGAAAAAACTGAGCAATAAAATTTATTTTAAAAGGCAGTTCAGTTTCAAGTTGGATAGTAGACTGGAAGTAATCAGACTTCTCTAACAATGGATATGAAAAGTGTAATGAATCATACCAGGTTGCGGAGAATGGGCTCTCACGATCTATATTGATATTTTGATCTTCAGTATTAAAATATCCATAATCCCCACGAAGTATGAACCAGTCTGTGAGAAAAATACCACCGAAACCAAAAACATTTGTTTTTCGATATCCAAAAAGAATATCCAAATAGGAAGATGAAAGGTCTGCGCCATGACCATAAACATTTACGCCGGTCAGATTAAATGTACGATCATACCCGGAAAAATAAGACATGGAAATTTCACCCATTCCGAATGAATATGTTCCTTGGACCCCACCTTCAAAGGGTAAGTCACCGATAGTAAAGATCTGAGATTCTGTTGGATAAATGGGAAGCGTAATGGGGAAATCATCGTCCCCCAATGGGATCCGATTCGTGGTATGAATTGGAGAGAAAACGGCATTTAGTTTTAGATCTCCAAGGTAGAAATCCAGTGCGCCGGATAGTGTTGCCATTTTGCGATCTCGCCCCAATAAGAAAATATAATAATAATCGAATGCGCTGGCATTATCCATAGGACTATTTTCATCTACGCTGCCCCAAGAGTGAATTTGTTTTCCCATCCGAAATTCAAAGTTATCGCCGCTATATGTTGTATAAAGTTCCCGCATATCTAAGCGGAAATCTTGTGGATCTTTTGATCCTAAAAAATAAGAATCGGATCGTGTTTGGTATTCAAGCGTGAAATTTCCGTTTAATGAAATATAATCACTTTGATGGATAAATTCGATTGATCCCATCCGAAAAGGGATATCGATTATAGAATAATCAGACAATCGGGAAATATGGGCAAAATCAACATAACCGCTGAAGTCAACAGATGGCTCGCTGCCCATAAGGCATGAAATGAAAATGATGGAAATGGTTTTATTCATGATTTAATTTTCAGTAAGGGATTCGTCCAGCCAATTTAACACTTCTGTTCCTTGTGTTACCCAAGCCCGAGTTAAACCGAATTCGGGAAAATTCCCTAACAATTCGCCATTCCAAGCATACACGATTTTTGTTTGGGATTCATTTATTTTGGTGAGAATCCAAATTCCAGCAGCATTGGGAAGCCGTACATGTTGAGACCCTAATCTCCCATTGGGATGCTCCACCGCCGAGTAGGAGAATACCCAATAATTATTCTGATTTTCTATGGTGTATTTTACGACATAATCTCTTCCATCGAAGGGAAAAGGCATATCTAAAATAATTTGAACCACATCCGGTTCAAGCCTTTTTGTTTCTGTCACACGATCAAATATATCCGGATAATTATCCAAATCTTGAATTGCATTAGACACCGTTTCAATGGAGTGGTTTAAAGTCGTTTCTGCTCGGCTGATGGGGAAGCCGCGGTAGTCTCGCCAGGCCACATTGATCGCTCCAGTTTGAAGAGTCTCCCAGTGAGATAATGTGTCAATTCCGTGAAGATCGAGTCCATTGAGTTGAGAAATCAGAAAAATAAATGATATAAAATTCTTTGTCATATTTTAAATTAAAAAGGTTCGATAAATCTGTTCACAATCTTTTCGAATTTGATCTTCGGTCAGTCCAAACTTTTCCAAATTATAGCGATGACCACTTTCGTATCGTCGCTGATTTTCAGCTTCAATTTGAATTGTATTTTGAAGTTCATCAGTCATCTCATGGCCGGTAAAATCTATAATACGTGTCATTAAAGATTCAAATTGATTCATCATGGAATCAAAACGAATAACAAGAACTTTTTCCTTATCAATTCTATCGTGTACCCAATCATCATGAAACCGGATGAGTAATTCAAGCAATGCTTTATAAAGTCGGGAAATAAATCGTTGTTGAATCTTTTTTTCCAAAGACCAAAAACCAAACTTTTTGTCGAGCACACCTGTTACCAAACTTAATCCAGATGGAATCACTGCCAATGGATCACGTATCATATATAATACTTTTGCATCCGGGAATTTTTGTTGGAATGCGGGAAGATTCCCACTCAAACTGAATAGTTTACCAATATACCGATCGCCTTTATTCGCCACCAAATTTCGACTCCACATCGTTTCAAACCAGTCAAAATCTCGTTTGGATGTATTTCGAATTTTAGGGTCAACCCATTCAAACAAATCTTCCTCATCAAATGATAGAAAAAAACCATAGAGAAAGAATCCATCAAAAAATCTGAATAATAGAGAAACATCATCTGTCTCCACAGAAGAAAGACTGGTTTGGTGGGCTTCCGTGGAATGGTGTCTTGCAGGACTAATAAATTCCATGAGAGGTAAAAAGGATTTCAACATTTTTTGGATAATGATGGATGGATAAACCATTTGCCACAATTGAGATCCAACGCCAAATCCATTTTCAATTAAAAAACGATGAAGAAAAGTTGTCCCGGATCTTGGATTCCCTACGATAACAATTGGGTTTTTTAAGGGACGGTGAATTTTTGGAAAAAGGATTTTATCAATCTGTTGACCCAAAAATACAACAATGCGCAATACACTAATTGCAATTCCACTGAAAATGGGAGAAATCCATTTCCCAAATGTTTTACCAACAACAAGGTAAACCCTTAGTATGCGTTTAAGTATCAATTGAATTAAGTTTAGTTTAAGTTAGGGATTAGTCTACTCTAGGATTATAAAATATTTAACCTTTTGACGCCTTAGGAATCTATAGGTTAATTGCTTTTTTCAAAATCAGAAAATACGATACAAACAAAAAATATGAATAAGAAGATTATTAGTTTTATTTTTTTCTCCCAAATGTTAATTGGGCAAGCATTTAATGGAATGACCATTTTTTCACCAATTCAATCTAATGAAGGAAACTTTACGACATTTTTAATAGATAATGAATTGAATGTGATTAATTTGTGGAATCATCCTCGTGGTCCCGCCAGCATGGCTTATTTACAGACTGACAGCACGCTGCTTTATCCCTATCGCGTTCAAAACCCGACTATGCATTCAGGGGGAGTTGGAGGGGGAATCTCACTTTATCTATGGAATGGAGATCTAATTTGGGATTACAATATTTCTAATGAAACTTATCAACACCACCATGACATAGAGCCTTTACCTAATGGAAATATTTTGATCTTGGTTTGGGAAAAGAAAAACGCAGCTGAAGCCACTGAAGTAGGACGGCAGGAATTAAATAACTCTTTAAATGAAATTTGGTCAGAAGCTCTCTTAGAAATTGAACCCATTAGCTATGATAGCTTTAATGTAGTTTGGGAATGGCACTTATGGGATCATTTAATTCAGGATGTCGATCCAACACTTGCAAATTACGGTGTCATTTCTGAGCACCCCGAATTACAGGATGTGAACTACGGAGATGCAGGAAATAATCAAGGACCCGGTGGACCCCATGGAGATTGGAAACATTTTAATTCAGTAGCCTATAATGATTATCTTGATCAAATTGTGTTATCTTCCCGTGCTCATGACGAGATTTATATAATAGATCATAGTACAACTACTTCTGAGGCAGGTGGACATACAGGCGGAATTTCCGGGGAAGGAGGAGATTATTTATATCGTTGGGGAAATCCACAAGCATATGGCAGGGGTTCAGAACAGAATCATTTACTTCACGACCAACATGGAGTAAACTGGATATCTTATGGATATCCGGGGGGAGGGAATTTGATCTTGTTCAATAACAATAATGGAAACAATATATCGGCCGTTTTGGAAATAATTCCCCCTATGTACAATGATAATACATATATTATTGATTCTGAGATACCAATTGGTCCGGACTTCCCCACTTGGATTTATTCCAATGGATTCCATACTCAAATGCAGGGCGGAGCCTTCCGATTACCTAATGGGAATACAATAGTTACGGATTGTGATGATGCCACATTTTTTGAAATTAATCCTAATAATGAAGTCGTGTGGTCTTATGATCATGGCGGTCCGAATATAATGATTGCACGCGTGCAAAAATATGATGACACATACTTAGAGAGTGAATTTCCGGATTACACAATTGGTGATATAAATTTTGATGGAACTCTGAATATATTTGATTTAACCTATCTATCTGATATGGTGCATGGTTTTGGGTATTCGCCAACACCTCCAGCTGATATCAACTTAGATGGAATCGTAAACTCCGAAGATGTAAACTTATTGATTGAATCGTTAATGAATTATGACTAGGGATATCATTTTGAAAAAAAACATTTTTCTCATATTATTTTTATCAGCTCAAATAGTTTTAAGTCAGCCATTCGAGGGAATGACTCTTTTTTCTCCGATTCAAGCGGGTGGTGGTGGTGGAAATTTCACAACATTTTTGGTTAATAATGATCTGGATGTGATTAATTCCTGGAATCATACTAGGGGGATTGCCAGCATGGCTTATTTATTAGAAGATAGCATGCTAGTTTATCCATATCGTGTCCAAAATCCTTCCATGTCAGCTGGTGGTGTTGGCGGTGGTATTTCAAAATATAATTGGGAAGGAGATTTATTATGGTCATATGAGTTTGCAAATGAGACCTATCAACACCATCACGATATTGAACCTCTTCTAAATGGAAATATTCTTGTTATCGTTTGGGAACGAAAAACTGCTTCGGAAGCATATGCAGCGGGTCGACAATCTATCGATAATTCTTTGAATGAAATGTGGGCAGAAGCCATATTAGAAATAGAACCGGTTGGAACAAATGAAGTGAATATAGTTTGGGAGTGGCACATTTGGGATCATTTAATTCAAGATGTCGATTCAAC
>JAPYRR010000041.1 GCA_029936885.1 Fidelibacterota bacterium
GCAGAATAATAGGAATATCATCCACGCCATATTCAGCAGGCAAGCCCAGGGTGTCGGTTTCTGTGTCTTTTACGATCAACATTCCGGTCATACCCTGATAGACCTGCCAACCGGTAGCTTTTAAGGTATCGATAGGGAATCCGTCAGGATGGGGATGGTACCAATATGTACTTGCTCTATTTTTTATCCGCCAAGTCGCAACCCAGGTCGTATTTTGTTCAATCAATTGATGAGGTCCACCATCCATAACTGCCGGTAGGTGCATACCATGCCAATGGGTTGTGGTTGCGAAAGGCATTGTATTAGTTACATTTATGACCACGCTGTCCCCCTTTTGCATGAGTAGAGTTGGCCCTAAAAAGTTTCCGTTATAACCGGAGGTTTCTGTTTCAATTCCCGGGAAAAAGAAGTCGTACCATTTTGTAACTGCAGGTCAAAAGTTCTGGCACCGTTGCCCACAACGCCGGTATCTAAAGGAGGAACAAAAAAGGTTTGAGCACTTGAAATTAGACTAATAAATAGTAAAGTTTGATTCATAGAATTGTCCTTATTTTGGATTTATGACACCAAACAATTGTGATGGTTAAAAATCAATCTACTTTCATGATATTGCCGGGAGAGTTTACTTTGTGTCTTTGTCTGATGGGAAAAAAGTGCAATCGAAGAAATTGATTTTGTTGTTTCAACCCTGTGAAGGTTTTTAAACCCAAACCTTCTATTCTTTTCAAACCTTCCGGAGAGTTAAGTTCAGAGTAGATTAATTTTAGATTAGACATTTATGTTGCACCTTTTTTTGTTTTACCTTTAGTATCACAGCTTCTTATTCTATCAATTGAGTAAATCTATGGCAAAAAATAAAATAATTGGAAGTCCCACGGACATTTCCATGTATTCAAACCAGTTTAGTTTTATGGCGCGTCCACTAACTCGCGACTTAACAGATGAAGTAGATGTTGCCATAATGGGAATCCCATTTGATTTAGCTACAACGGGACGCCCCGGAACACGATTCGGTCCATCCGGTGTCCGTACAGCCAGCAGTAATTTGGGCTGGGAAGAAAATCGCTGGCCCTGGGATTTTAATGTATTTGACCATTTGAATGTGGTGGATTACGGCGATGTGGATTATGTCCCGGGAAAACCGGAAGATGGATTGGCCGAGATTCAAAATCATGCAACTCAAATAATTAATGCAGGTAAAACGGTCGTTTCAATTGGGGGTGATCATTTTGTAACGCTACCCTTACTCCGGTCCCATCATAAAAAATTTGGAAAAATGGCATTGGTGCATTTTGATGCCCATACGGACACTTATCCCAACGATAATTTGATTGATCATGGTTGTATGTTTTACCACGCGCCTAAAGAAGGATTGATCGATCCGAACCACTCAATTCAGATTGGCATCCGTACCGAATATGAAAAAGCATCTCATGAATTCCAGGTTATTGATGCAGCATCCGCCAATGATTTATCAGCGAAAATGATGATTGATTCCATTCAAGAAAGGGTTGGAAATCTTCCTGTTTATTTAACCTTTGATATAGACTGTTTAGATCCGGCATTTGCACCGGGAACAGGAACACCAGTGGTGGGTGGTCTATCCACCGATAAAGCTTTAAAAATTGTTCGCGGTTTAACCGAACTAAATATTGTTGGATTCGATTTGGTGGAAGTTTCGCCGCAATATGATCATGCAGAAATAACAGCACTTGCCGGCGCTACAATTATTTTGGACTACCTTTATTTATTGGGAAATAAAAAGAGAGGGTAAATCCATTTATTTAATTTTTTAGTTTTTTCCCTATTAACAAAATTGAATCATCTTTTTCCATTTCATCATAAAATTCCAATAATTGTATTTCAAAATAGGGTGAAAACCAAGACTCCAATTCTACCAAAGTGTGATAATTATGGAGGGCACCTTTCATTTCGTAACAGTCATCTCCAGCCCAAAAAGAATGACAAACACTCCCACCATCATCTAAAATATGTAGTTGATTTTTAATAGATTGAAACAGTTCATCATTCGTTAAATGTTGAAGAACTTTGTTCGAATAGATACAATCAAATATTTTATCTGTTTTAAGAGTAATAGCGTCCAAAATGAGTAACTCATTTGACACATTTTTCTCAACCAGAATATCCAAGAATTGTTGTGAAAAATCAGATCCTGTGACATGATAATATTGGGATAAGACTTCAAGGTCGGTGCCAGGTCCTGATCCCAATTCAAGTACAGTTGATCCTGCCGACAAATAGCTTTTCAGTTTTTCAATGAGCTCCTTACCATCATAACCTTCCGCCATTTTAATATATTGTACAGCAGTTTCATTTGTTAAATAATATCGCTCCGTCATGGCTTCATTTCTCTCATAATCTTGTTCATTGAATTTGTAAATTACAAATCAAATATAAAATATATTTCAATTCTTTCCGCAAAAATTAAAGGAATTTCATGAACAAAATTACACTTCTCATTATGGCAGCCGGGATGGGCTCTCGCTACGGTGGACTCAAGCAATTGGATGCTGTTGGGCCCAACGGAGAAACCATTATCGATTATTCAGTATATGATGCAATTCAGGCAGGATTTACGAAAGTGGTATTTATCATTCGCAAGGATTTCGAGCAGGAATTCAAATCAGGGATTACAAATAAATATTCCGGTAAGATTGAAGTTGAATTTGCATTCCAAGATTTGCATAATCTCCCAAATGGATTCTCTTGTCCAGAAGGTCGGGAAAAACCTTGGGGAACGGCTCACGCTATTTTATCGGCAAATGGTCTGATTGATGAACCTTTCGTTGCCATCAATGGCGATGATTTTTATGGCGCAGAATCATTTAAAGTTGTTGCTGATTATTATCAAAGTGGTGCGGATGATTTTTCGATGGTTGCATTTCAATTGGATAAAACTTTATCAACATTTGGGGGAGTGACTCGCGGACTCTGTACCGTGAAAGATGAAAAGCTGGACACAGTTATTGAAACGGATAATCTTCAACAAACGAATCAAGGTGTATCTTCGGATCGGGAAATTGAATTGGATGGGAGCGAACCGGTCTCCATGAATGTTTGGGGATTTACACCCAAGTTATTTGAATATCTCCAAGAAAGTTTTGTGGAATTTTTGACTGAAAATGGCACTGAAATGAAAAGTGAATTTTTAATTCCTTCTGTTGTGAACGAATTGATACAGAGTGGGAAGGAGAATGTTCATGTATTACGAAGCGGAGCCAAATGGTTTGGTGTTACTTATAAAGATGACAAACCATTCGTAGAAGGTGAAATTCAAAAACTGATTGATACTGGTGTTTATCCGGAAAAATTATTTTAAAGACGAGTGATTGTTCCCATGTCTAAATGTAGAAGAGACTTAATCGAGTCATCTTTTTTCTTTTTATTATCATTCCAAATAATGTTTGCCCAAACACCTCCGGAAATCCAAGATCCATCTAGTGTTGAAATAAACAAATTGCCACCGCGGGCAACCTTTTACAATTTTGAATCAAAGGATATCGCCCAAAAAGGCGATTTTACCCAATCAAAATTTTATCAATCTTTGAATGGCACTTGGAAATTCAACTGGGTTAGTGAACCGAAAGATCGTCCCCTAAATTTTTATGAAACCAATTTTAATGATTCTGGGTGGGATGATTTCCAGGTCCCAGCAAATTGGGAAATAAATGGCTATGGCGTTCCAATTTATTTGAATCATCCCTACGAATTTTCTTATGAACCCGATCCACCCAACATTCCTGAAGGCTATAATCCAGTTGGCTCTTATAGAAGAGAATTTCATATTCCAAAAGATTGGAAAAATCGAAGAATTGTAATCCACTTTGGCGCGGTGAAATCCGCATTCTTTATTTGGGTGAATGGGGAAAAGGTTGGGTACAGTCAGGGCAGTAAACTCCCTGCTGAATTTGATATTTCTGATTTTGTATTTCCCGGAAAAAATCTTATAGCACTTGAAGTATATCGGTGGTCCGATGGCACCTATTTGGAATGTCAGGATTTCTGGCGGATCAGCGGCATTGAACGAGAAGTATTTTTAATCGCAGAACCTCCAATACGGATTAATGATTTTTGGGCAAAAACACCAATGGATTCTCAATTTAAACATGGCGAATTCCAATTGGATATTGATTTGGTAAACGATTCGAATAAAGATGAAAAAATCACTGTTTATACCGAATTATTCAAATCGAATGGCAGGCGTGTTTTCAATAAATCAGGCCGTGTTTCGCTTCCAGCAAATTCTTCATTAAACTATGTTATGGAAAAAACAATTCGGAATGTGAATGCCTGGACAGCTGAAACACCAAATCTCTACAAACTCCAAATTACGCTCAAAAAAGGATATACTATAATTTCCTCAACCACGTGTGATATTGGGTTTCGAACTATAGTAGTAAGCGGCGGACAATTATTAGTGAATGGCCAAGCCATTTTAATTAAAGGTGTAAACCGCCACGAACACGACCCCAATTCTGGCCACGTTATCAGCCGGGAATTGATGGAAAAAGATATTCAACTCATGAAAGAATTCAATATTAATACGGTGCGGACGAGCCATTATCCAACAGATCCATATTGGTACGACCTTTGCGATAAATACGGGTTATATGTAATTGATGAGGCTAATATTGAAAGTCACGGCATGGGCTACCATCCAGATCGAACTTTGGGCAATAAACCGGAATGGGGAACCGCCCATTTAAGTAGAATCCAACGGATGGTTGAACGAGATAAAAATCATCCTTCTATCATATTGTGGTCCATGGGCAATGAAGCAGGCGACGGGGTGAATTTTGTGGCTGCATCTGAATGGATTCATGAGCGCGATCCATCTCGCCCGGTTCATTACGAACGAGCGGGGAATCGCGACCATGTGGATATTTATACACCCATGTACACCGGAGTGGAATGGCTGAAGAAATATGTGGAGAAAGAGCACGATCGACCCCTCATCATGTGCGAATACATGCATGCCATGGGAAACAGTCTGGGCGGTATGGCTGATTATTGGGACTTAATTCGCAAAGAACCCCAACTTCAGGGTGGCTGCATTTGGGATTGGGTGGATCAAGGGCTCACCAAAACAACGGAAGACGGCAGAACTTATTTTGCTTATGGCGGTGATTTTGGACCACCGGGAACACCCAGCGATGGAAATTTTTTAATCAATGGATTGATTCAACCAGATCGGAAACCGAATCCCCATTTTTATGAAGTTAAAAAGGCTTACCAGAATTTTATTGTAAAACAATTTGGCATGAATGATTTTGCTGTTGAAATCACCAATGAGAATTTTTTTATCCATTCTGATGCATTTGAAATATCATGGCTGGTAAGATCAAATGGCGAAACCTTGCAATCCGGGGTTTTAAATGATCTGGATCTTGAACCGCAGGAAAGTAAAAAAATACGACTTCCCGTTGAGAAATTTCACATGATTGCTTTTGACGAATATTTTTTGGAAATCGAATTTAGATTAAAGAAACAAAATGGACTATTACCCAAAGGATTTTTGGTCGCTTGGGAACAATTACCGCTCTTGAATTTCAAGTCCATGAAAACAGAATATTCCGACAGGTGGTTAAAAGATCATCCCACTTTCAAAGATGTCAAAGAAACCGATCAAGCTGTGGAAATACTGGGTGATGATTTTGAGATTGTTTTTTCAAAAACTGCCGGAACGCTACAATCCTGGACATACAAAGGTCATGATTTATTATTAAAAGGTCCAAAACCTAATTTCTGGCGGACACCCACTGATAACGATTTTGGGAATCGGATGCCCGAGAGAATGGCGGTGTGGAAACAAGCTACAGATGAACCAAAAGTGAAGAACATTATAGTTGAACCCTATAGTACAAGTGTTCAGATTGAAGTCTTTTTTGAATTCCCTGCGATAGAATCGAATTGTTCAATTCTATATGTTATTTATGGCGATAGCCAAATTCTGGTGCATTACAAATTTGTCGCCGGGAAAGCTGATCTGCCCAATATTCCCAAGGTCGGATTATCCATGCAAATTCCAAAAGAATTCGATTCCATGAAATGGTTCGGTCGCGGTCCTCATGAAAATTATATAGACCGAAAATCCAGTGCGAAAGTAGATATTTATTCAGGGAAAGTTGCTGATCAATATCACCCCTATGTCCGTCCCCAAGAAAGTGGAAATAAAACAGATGTTCGTTGGGCAACATTCCGTAATGATAAAGGTGATGGATTAATGGTCCAAGGATTGCTCTCAATGAACGCAAGTCACTACGCTTTAGAAGATTATGATCATGGTTTTGGGAAAGCAAATAGTGGCGCCACCGGAAATATTAAAACCACCAAACAACAACGTCATACCATCGATATGGTGGAACAGGATTTAATCAATCTTGATTTGGATTTGATTCAAATGGGGCTGGGTGGAGAAGATAGCTGGTGGGCGCAACCTCTGGAGAAATACCAGATTGAACCAAAAACCTTTGAATATTTTTTCATTCTTACTCCCATAAACACACGTGATAATCCTATAGAATTGTACCGGAATGCTATTCTTCCCTAAAGAGAAAATTATAGAAATGGTATCTATGGCGAAAGCCATTATTGCCATGAAAAATGCATTTATTCAATTGAGCAATGGAGAAGCCATTGTCCCCCAAAGAACGAGTCTGACTATTCCTGATAAAAATGCATCCGCATTAATCATGCCGGCCTATGTTTTGGGAAGCCCATATTATTCAGTAAAAACTGTATTTGTCAATTATTCAAATCCAGAAAAAGGCCTTCCACTCATTCAAGGTGTGATTCATGTGTTTGATGCGTCAAAAGGACAGTTGCTAGCAACTTTAGATGGTGAATCAATCACAGCCATTCGGACAGCCGCCGCCTCGGGACTGGCCACGGATTTATTGGCAAAACAAGATGCGAATGTGTGTGCCATTTTTGGAACGGGTGTGCAAGCGAAAGCTCATGTAGAAGCCATGTTGGCTGTAAGGAAAATCCAAAAATATATTATAATTAGTCGGACTCAAGAATCTGCACAACAATTTATAGATTCCCAAAAAAGTGATGTTGATTTTGAATTAGGTACGAATGAATCAATTTCTGAAGCTGATATTATTTGTACAACGACACCCTCGGAAAACTCACTTTTTGAACATGATTTTGTAAAAAGGGGCTGTCACATAAATGTGGTTGGATCTCACCAACCGGAGTTTCGGGAAGTTCCCACCGAAACTATTGTGAATTCAAAAGTTGTGGTTGATCAACTTGAAGCCTGTAAAAATGAAGCGGGCGATTTGCTTATTCCGATTAAAGAAGGGAATTGGGATTTTGGTCGACTTTATGGTGAATTAGGACAAATCGCTTCAGGCGAAATCTTAGGCAGAGAATCGGATGATGAAATTACGTTATTCAAATCTGTGGGCATTGCCATCCAAGATCTTGCTCTGGTCAATCTTATCATGGAAAAATCCAATCATCATTGATTCATTTGATTAAATAATTTTATGAATATATCTGTAATCATTCCCACCTATAACCGAAAACACACTTTAGGACGAGCAATTGATTCCGTCTTAATTCAATCATTCGAGCCATCTGAAATTATTGTGATTGACGATGGTTCAACGGATGGAACTTCGGATTGGGTTTCGGCCAATTATCCTGCAATAAAATTGATCCAACCTTTCGAAGGTTCTTTACCACGAGGTGTTAGTGCTGCACGAAACGCCGGAATCAATATTGCGAAAGGTGATTGGATCGCCCTTCTAGATTCAGATGATGAATGGCTCTCCCACAAATTGGCAAAACAGGTTCAGGCATTAAAGGAAAAAACGGATTTTCTGTTTTGCCATACCAACGAAATTTGGATTCGGAATGGAGTGAGAGTGAACCAAATGAAAAAGCATCAAAAATATGGTGGCGACATTTTTGAAAAGTGTCTGGATATGTGTCGGATTTCTCCTTCTTCATCTCTTTTTCATAAATCAATTTTAGATGATGTTGGGGTTTTTGATGAAAATTTAAAAGTGTGCGAAGATTATGATCTTTGGTTACGGATTACTTCAAAATATCCAGTCCTTTTTTTGGATGAACCCTTGATTAATAAATATGGGGGGCACGAAAATCAATTATCCAAAACACCAACAGGAATTGAGCAGTTCAGAATTCAATCATTGGAAAAAATATTATCGAAATTAATTTTAACAAATTCTCAATTTGCATCTGCCAAATCTATGGTATTAAAAAAACTTCAAATCTTTTCAAATGGTTTAGAAAAAAGAGGAAAAACCGCCGAATTAGAAACAATCCAAAAAAGAATTCAATATTGGAATGATATGATAGTTTAAGATTAAATTTGTTGCCTCAAAATCATTCTGAGTAAGGAGTGAGTTTATTGCCATTAATAATCGTTTTAAAAGGGAATTAAAAATTAAAGTAAAAATGAACTATCGAATTATAATTTCAACGTTATTATTAGTCACGGGACTTTTTGCCCGAACTTGGGTAGAAACCACTACAGCACAACCTTCAGAACCAATTTGGACATCAAATTCAATTTCGGATGGGCATATTGAAATCAACTTTGATTTAGGCGGTTATTTTATGACGGAATTACCCAATGGGAAAAAGCAAATTTCTTTTCCGGGTGGTGTTCCCAACCTTGAAGAAGGTGCGCCGGATCTTCCAAAAATGGCCCACTCTATTATAATCCCAGACTTGGCCCATATGGAAATATCTATTTTGGAGGCTGAATTCATTGATATTTCTTTGGATAATATTAGTTCATCTAAGGGAAATTTGCTCCGAAATATTGATCCAGCATCCGTACCCTATACTTATGGTCCAGCTTATCAGACTGATCAATTTTATCCGGAAAATATTGTTTTTATGCGTGATCCTTATATCATGAGAACTGTGCGCGGACAGGCAATTGTATTTCAGCCGATTCAATATAATCCGATTCAAAGAATATTCAGGGTTTATTCCCATATCAAAATCAAAGTGGTCCAAAATGGAATTAGCAAAATTAATCCATTAACGCGCCGTCCGGAAAAAGATGGCTCACGTGAATTTGAGAATATGTATTCAGACCATTTTTTGAATTACACATCAAATTCACGGTATGATCAATTAGGTGAACATGGGCCAATGTTGATTATTTCACATGGCAGTTTTTTAGAAACCATGCAATCTTTTGTGGACTGGAAAAATTATAAAGGTATTCCCACCGAAATGGTTGATGTTGCAGAGATTGGCGGATCAGATGAAATTGAAACTTTTGTAGAAACGAAATATTACGAAAATGGGATTGCATTTGTTCTTTTGGTTGGTGATATCGATCAAATCCCATCTCCTCGTTATTCAGAAGGCGCTGGGGAAAACAGTCCAGCTGATCCTTCCTATGGATTTATGGCCGGGGATGACTATTATCCTGAAATAATTGTTGGACGTTTTTCAGCCGAAACAACAAGTCATGTTCAAACCATGATAGATCGAACCATAATGTATGAAATGGAGCCGGATCCCACATCTGATTGGTATAAAAAAGGGTCTGGATTTGCTTCAGATCAAGGTCCGGGTGATGATGGAGAATTGGATTATGAACATTTGGATAATATACGGGATGATCTTTTAGGATACACTTATACTGTCGTCGATCAAATTTATGATCCTACTGGAACGGTAGAGGATGGCGAAGCTGCCATAAACGAAGGCAGATCCATTGTGAATTATACAGGACATGGCTCAAATGGTGCTTGGGGAAATGGATGCCCAATGAACCAAACCAATGTAAACGGACTTTCAAATTCAGAAAAGTGGCCTTTTATTTGGTCAGTTGCATGTGTGAATGGTGAATTCCACATCGGAACATGTTTTGCTGAAACTTGGCTCCGTGCAACAGGTTCAGATGGAGAACCAACAGGTGCTATTGCTGTACTCATGTCAACTGTGAATCAAAGTTGGGCACCGCCTATGGATGGTCAAGATGAAATGAATGACATTTTGGTGGAATCCTATGAAAATAATATTAAGCGTACCTACGGTGGATTGTCTATGAATGGGGTCATGCACATGGCGGATAGTTATGGCTCATCGGGTGAAGTTGAAATTTTATATTGGACAATTTTTGGCGACCCTTCGGTGGTCGTTCGGACAGATACACCCACAGAAATGACAGTTTCTCATGAAGAAATAATGATAATTGGCGCCACCGAATTTTATGTAGAAACGGGTCTTCCAGGAGCTTTAGTTGCGCTTTCAATAGACGGTGATTTATTGGCATCACTTTTCACCGATGATGCGGGGGCTGCAAATCTTGTATTCGAATCTGGGATTGATGTTCCGGGCACGGTTGATTTGGTTGTCACTGCTTTTAATAAAATGCCGTATGAAACAACTGTGAATGTCATTGCTCCCGATGGCGCTTATATATTATTAGAGTCTGTCTTTATTGGCAGTGGGGGCGACGAAATTCTTGATTTTGGCGAATTTGGGTATTTTTATACTACATATGAAAATATTGGACAAGATTCATCTGGAGATTTGACCTTTACACTTATTCAGGACAATGGGTTGGTAACAATGATTGTTGATGTGATTGAATATGGTTCCCTTTCTGCTGGGGAAGAAGTCACAATCGAACCCTTTGAATTCCAAGTTAGTTGGAACGTGGAAGATGGAGCCATAATACCTTTTATTGTTCAAGTAACAGATGGTGCAGTTACTTGGGAGTATGAAGCAAATATTCCAGTAGAAGCACCGGTCTATAATTTGATTTCTGTTGATATTTTAGATTCGGGGAATGGAACCTTGGATCCGGGTGAAACCACAACAATGCAACTCGTCCTTACCAATATTGGTCATACGCCCGTAAACTATCCTACATTTGAGGTAACAACCAGTGATCCAAATATTACACTGGGAGATTTAGAGAGTGACAATGCTTATTTTTGGGGAATAGGAGATCAAATCACGGTTACAATAGATGTCATAGCGACGGAAGATGCCCCCATTGGACACACTGCTTTGGTGGGGATGCTCATAGGAGCAATTGGAACAAACTATGAACATATTGTTTCCATACCTATTACGCTTGGTCAACTCATTGAAGACTTTGAAACTGCAACATTTACAACGTTTGATTGGATTCATAACGGTGAGGCTGAATGGTCCATCGACTCTGATGCATATTCAGGAAGTTATTCAGCGAAATCAGGTGAAATTGGGCATAATGAATCTTCCGAATTATCATTGATAATGAATATTCTGTATGAAGGAAATATCTCATTTTGGGCAAAAGCATCATCTGAACAAGGTGGTTCAGGGACTGTCTATGATTACCTTGAATTCTTTATTGATGATGAATCTGCAGAATTAATGATTGGTGGGGAAATAGAATGGACTGAATACTCTGTGAGTTTACCGCCTGGTGAACATTTATTACGGTGGGTTTATCAAAAAGATGGTGCACAGACAATTGGTGATGATTGTTCTTGGATCGATCGAATCGTTTTCCCTCCTGGAGCTATTCAACCCCTTAATGTTGATTTTGGTGATTTGAATTTTGATGGGATTGTTAATATATTAGATGTGATTGTTACGGTTAATGCAGTAATTGGCTATATCGAAATATCGAATGATCAATTCCAAAATGCAGACATGAATTTGGATGGAGTTGTTGATGTGTTGGATGTTCTCATGATCGTAGATGTGGTTCTTGATAATTAATTACTATGAAATTTTTATGTAAAAATAGCCCCAAATTCTGGGGCTATTTTTTTGAGTTAAAATGACAGACTCTCTAACAATCACTTCAATTTTTCTTTTGGGTTGCCTTCATGCATTGGAGCCAGGTCATGGTAAAACATTTCTATTGGCTTATACCATTGGTGGTAAACTTGACCTTCATAAAATTTTATTATTGACGGCAAGTTTACTTGTTTCCCATTTTGGGGTTTTGGCTGGAATCGCCATAATCTTTAATTTAGTTTTAGCTGAATTTGCAAATAATTTTATTCATGATATCTCTCATTGGTTGGGGCCAACGATTATTCTACTGTTTGGTTCTTTTATTTTAGCTCGAGCATTCTATAAATCGAAACATACACATTCAGATGATTGTGGTCATATTCATGGGAAATTTCAAGATACAAAAATTGAAAATCCAATCACTGTTGGAATTCTAACCGGTATGTTGCCGTGTGCATCATCTTTAGCTGTGGTCATGATGACCGGTATGACTCCATCTATTAAATCAATTCTCCAATTTATTTTAATTTATGTTCTGGGGATTGCACTTGTCTTATTTTTAGTCGTCCTAACTTTCAATTACACGAAAAATATTATCGTAGAAAAATTGAGTAATTTCCAATTCAATATTAACCCTGAATTGGTCAGTGGGTGTTTAATCTTGGCCGTTGGATTTATTTATTTAAGTTATAATTGGATGGGGAGCATCCATTAATATAGGAGCAATTATGAAAAAAAGTCTCATTTTAATTTTTTGTTTTTCATTGATATTCGGTGGAAAGGGAACAACTTTTTCTTTGGATGTGGATAAGTCATCCCTCCGTTGGACCGGTGTGAAAGTTACAGGGTCTCATTGGGGATATATCATGATGAAGGAAGGTCAGGTGACTGTGGATGGTAAAAATATTATTTCTGGCAATTTCACTGTGGATTTAGATTCCATGACTGAAGAAGATATGGGAGATAGTCCATGGAAAGGAAAACTATTAAACCATTTAAAATCGGATGACTTTTTTGATGTAAAAAATAATCCCGAATCAGTATTGAAAATAACGAGTGCCGTTTTCAATCATGGCGCATATTCCATACAAGGAGATTTAACAATCCGTGGGATTACTCATCCCATTGAATTTCCAGCCGTTGTCCAATTTTCTGATAAGGGACCCAAGGCAACGGGTCAAATAAAAATTGATCGAACCCTTTATGGCATGAAATATAAATCAGGAAAATTCTTTCCTGAAATAGGTGACAAAATGATTCATGATGAATTCACTATCGATTTTGAAGTAAAGGCAGATTAATTTTTGTCTGAAAA
>JAPYRR010000042.1 GCA_029936885.1 Fidelibacterota bacterium
GTAAAAGACTTGGGTGTTGAAACTATTCCAACCGGATATATGCTTATGGATGGTGGTACTGGATCTACAGTTGAATTCATGAGTGGAACAAAACCTATACCCATGAATAGATCGGATATTGCTGTAGCCCATGCTTTAGCAGGGCAATATCTCGGGATGAAATTAATCTATCTTGAAGCAGGAAGTGGTGCAAAGGAACCTGTAGCTACCCATGTGGTAGAAGCAGTGACAGATGCATTAGATATATCTGTTATTGTAGGGGGTGGTATTCAAAATCCAGAAACAGCATCAGCAAAAGTAAAAGCAGGTGCATCTATCGTTGTCACTGGAACTGTGATTGAAGAAAACTCTAACTTAATGTCTGAATTGGCAGACGCAGTTCATTGGAAGGTTTAAATGAGTCGAAATAATTTGGAAGAAATCATTCGTTAAATATTTAAAACGTAATTATGTAATTACTCCCAATTACGTTTTATGATTTGAAAGAAAACGGGCCAAATTCCAAATTCTAGATATAAGAAAGGAAAGAAATGAAAGAAAAGATCAAAGAACAAATATTAGCCAGTGTGACCATGAAAGAAACCATGGTGAATAATTGTATTGATGATATTGAATCAGCAGCGAATTTGATGATCCAGTCTATCCGAGAAGGTGGAAAAATTTTATGGTGTGGTAATGGCGGTAGTGCTGGTGATGCACAACATCTTGCTACGGAACTCATGGGTGGCATGACGAGCCATGAGCGAAAACCTATACCGTCCGTTGCATTAACGACAGATTCTTCATTTATTACAGCTTGGTCTAATGATACTGATTTTGAGTCTATTTTCTCTCGTCAAGTCCAAGGACTCGGAATTGAAGGAGATGTTTTGGTTGGCATTTCCACCAGCGGAAATTCAAAAAATGTGATCGCTGCAATTAAACAGGCAAAATATAAAGGACTTAAAACTGTGGTATTTACCGGAAAATTTGGCGGAATGATGAAAGGAATGGCGGATGTGACCATTTATGTTCCCAGTGATGACACACAGCGAATCCAGGAAGGGCATATTATGACGGGCCAGATTATTTGCGGACTGATCGAAGATGATTTTCTGAACTAACATGGACACCCATTTCAAAGATTACCTGATCATGTTGCGGGTGGAACGAAATGTGTCCCCCCGAACGTTAGAAGCTTATCAGCGGGACCTAAAACAATATTTATCATTTATCATGGGTAAAGGTGTTACGGCACTGACCCATATTTCTCAAATGCATATCCGGGAATATATCCGAAACCTAAATGAAAAAGGATTGGCTGCATCCAGCATTGCCCGGATATTTTCGTCCATTCGATCTTATCATAAATTTTTATCCGCGGAACAATTTGTAAATGAAAATCCAACTTTGGTTTTAAGCAGTCCAAAAGCACCTAAAAAACTCCCTGAAATTTTAATGGAAGTAGAAATATCCGCTATTATTAAAGGGGTAGATGATTTATCCCCATTTTGTCGGCGAGATAAAGCGATTATTGAGATGCTATATTCCTGTGGACTTCGCGTATCAGAATTATGTGATCTTTCCCTGAATAACTTATTTTTGGATGATGATATGATCCGGATCATGGGGAAAGGATCAAAAGAACGATTGCTCCCGGTTGGGGGGCGAGCCAAAAATTTTCTGAATGATTATTTGATTCATTGTCGTCCCGGATTTCAAAAAAATAAAGGATCAAGTTCAGTATTTTTAAGCCGTAACGGTAACCAGCTGACCCGAGCCATGATTAATAATATATTAAATAAATGGGTCCGTGAAGCGGGAATTACAAAACCGGTTTCACCCCATACATTGAGACATTCATTCGCTACACATTTATTAGAGGGCGGCGCTGATTTGAGATTTGTACAAGCATTACTAGGACACAGTGATATTTCCACAACACAGATCTATACTCATTTAGATAAGCATCATCTAAAGGAAGTGTACCAAACCCATCATCCAAGAAGCTAATGTTATTCCGTTTACCAGCAGAAGCACTTATTTTATTGATCCCAACACTCATGTTTGCTCTTTCGTTTCATGAATTTGCTCACGCATGGATGGCAGCAAAATGTGGCGATACCACAGCTGCACGGATGGGACGACTCTCTTTAAATCCTATGGCACATCTGGATATGATGGGATCACTCATGATTTTATTTGTTGGCTTTGGATGGGCAAAACCAGTTCCGGTAGATGCCAGGTATTTACGAAATCCACGCACGGATATGATGAAAGTTGCAGCTGCGGGTCCTGCGGCTAATTTAATTTTGGCCTTCATTGGGGGCATGATACTTCGATTATTGAATGGATCTGGACTCTTGACAGAATCTATTTTCGTATTGTTGCTTTATTTTACACGAATCAATATTGCATTGGCCGTCTTTAACATGATTCCGGTGGCACCCTTGGATGGATCCCAAATATTTTCCGGTTGGCTTATGAAAACAAATCCACAACTGGCATTGAAAATTCAATCCCATGGACCCCAGGTTCTATTTGGCCTCATCTTATTTGGATACATTACAGGATTCTCCATTATCTGGTTGGTTATAGAACCGTTTGTGAGTTTCTTTATGCTCATTTTTTCAGGAATATCCATTTAACCCATGAATTTTTTCAAACAGTTAATACCTGAACGTCGGAAAAAGGGACGAACACTTTGGTGGACTCTTACCATGCTCATGATTGTTCTTTTTTTCATTGTTTATTTGAAAAATATTGCGATCCAATAAAATATGAAAAAATTAGTTGAATGTGTCCCAAACTTCTCTGAAGGTCGGGATAAAGTAAAAATTGATGATATTGTAAAACAAATGTCCAATGTTCAAGGCATTACGGTGCTGGATGTAGATCCCGGTCCGGATACAAACCGGACGGTTGTTACAATCGTTGGATCTCCAAAATCAGTGAGTGAAGCTGCTTTTCTAGGGATAAAGCGTGCGTCCGAAATTTTGGATATGAGTCAACATTCTGGAACGCATCCGCGAATGGGTGCCACAGATGTGTGTCCTTTTATTCCTGTCAGCGCTGTGACGATTGAAGAATGTATCTCATTGTCCAAACAAGTTGGGAAACGGGTAGGCGATGAATTGGGCATTCCAATTTATCTTTATGAAAAATCTGCCCAGAAACCAGATCGGGAAAAATTACCCACCATTCGAAAGGGAGAATATGAAGGTTTCGCTGAAAAACTGAAGGATGAAAATTGGAAGCCGGATTTTGGACCAGCGGAGTTGCATATAAAAGCAGGTGCTACGGTTATGGGGTGTCGTGAATTTCTGATTGCGTACAACATTAATCTCAATACAAAAGATCATCGTTTAGCAACTGATATTGCTTTTGAATTACGGGAAGCAGGAAGATCCAAACGGACACCCAATCCGAATTCAAAAAATTTATTAGATGGAGAAATAGTTCGGAACGAGGATGGAAGTCCGGTTAAAGTTCCGGGGATGTTCAAGGATGTGAAAGGCATTGGCTGGTACGTAGATATGTTCAATAGAGCACAAATTTCAATCAATTTTAATAATTATAAAGTATCAACGATTCACGATGTTTTTGATGCGGCCTGTCAATTGGCAGAAGAGCGGGGCATTCGTGTTACAGGGAGTGAATTGGTGGGTCTGATTCCTTTGGAAGCCATGCTCATGGCCGGGAAGCATTATTTGAAAAAACAAAATAGATCTCTCGGAGTTCCAACTGCCGATATTGTTGAATGTGCCGTGCAATCACTGGGTTTGAATGATGTAACCTCCTTTCATCCTGAAGAAAAAATTATTGATTATGCCGTTGAATCCGATCAGCGTTCTTTAATGGCTTTAACCGGAACGGGTTTTGTTGAAGAATTATCGGCGAATAGTCCTGCGCCAGGTGGCGGAAGTGTATCAGCTTTAGCCGGTGCATTGGGTGCGGCATTATCATCCATGGTTGCTGCATTAACCCATGAAAAGAAAGAAATGTTGGATAGTAAACCCGAAATGGATAAGATTGGTGTGGAGGCGCAAGCTTTGAAAGATCGTCTCACTTTTCTGGTGGATGAGGATACTACTGCATTCAACAAAGTCATGGAAGCGAACCGTCTTTCCGCTACGACCGATGATGAAAAGAGCGTAAAAGATTTGGCAGTTGACGTGGCGAATAAATACGCCATAGAGATTCCCATGGAAACGGCAGAAAAATGTTTTCGCGTGATTGAATTATCCAATATTCTTGTGGAAAAAGGCAACCCTAATTCTGTATCGGATGCGGGTGTTGCAGCCGAAGTTGCCTTAGCAGGAGTGAGTGGTGCTTGCATGAATGTACTAATTAATCTCCCTGGCGTTGAAGACGATGATTATTGTGGTGATATGAGAAACAGGGTAGAAAAAATTATGGAAAAAGCAGAATCACTTCAAAAAATTGTATTTGAAAAAACTATGAATATAATAAATAAATGATTAAAGCATTATCAGAAGACCTTCAAAATAAAATATCTGCTGGTGAAGTCGTAGAACGACCTGCATCTGTTGTAAAAGAGCTAATTGAAAACAGTTTGGATGCAGGTGCTACAGAAATTTCTGTTGTGGTTGAGAAAGGCGGACATCAAACGATTCAAGTCCGGGATAATGGAAGTGGGATGTCACCTGAGCAATTACCCTCTTCTATTCTTCGATTTCATACCAGCAAGATTGCCACATTGGATGATCTTTTTTCCATCAATACACTGGGATTTCGGGGTGAGGCTTTGGCCAGTATTGCATCCGTATCTGAAATGTCGATTTTATCCAGCAATGGAACTGGCGAGGGTGCAGAATTACCCATTATTGATGGACATGCAGGAGAAATTCAACCTGCTGCGGAAATTGGTGGAACAGAAATCACTATCCGAAATTTGTTTTATAATACACCTGCACGAAAAAAATTCTTAAAAACTCCCCGAACCGAATTAAGAAAAATAGTGGATGTTGTAAGACGGTTTGGACTAGGTTTCCCTGAAGTGTCCTTCAAACTAGTTTCGGATAACAGAGATATTTTTCATGTAAAAACAGAAAATTTGGAAGATCGGATTGATAATTTATTAGACCCAACCTATTCCAGGAATCTACTCCCAATCAGTTTGGTAAAAGGTGATTATGCCTTCTCTGGATTTGTCGGAAATCTAAATTTGGTGCGATCTCGTCCCGGAGAACAATATCTGTTTTTGAATCGTAGATTTATTAAAGATCGTTTAATGAATACCGCGGTGTATGGCGCCTATGAATCATTGGTGAAACGTGGCGAATATCCATTTTTTGTGATTAATCTTATTTTGCCAACGGATCAAGTGGATGTGAATGTTCATCCCATGAAAACAGAAGTACGATTTAAAGATGAATGGCGTGTTTTTCATGTTTTAAAATCGGGCGTGAATGATGCTTTACGTACCGTGTTGGATACAGTGCCGGGGTTTAATCAATCCTACGAGCAGTCACAACAATCTAAATTTGGGGATACGTCATTTTTCGGACAAAAATTTCGTGATCCGGCAGAAACAATCCCTACCAATCCTAATCAGGGAGATATGGATTTTTTAGTACCGAGACTGGCCCACACAAATCTTGAACGGGCCAAGGAATATGCCTCACGATTAGCAGAATCACCCACAGAATCTCCGGAAACAATTTCAACAGAACATATTTGGCAGATCCATAAAAAATATATCATTTCTGAAATTAATAGTGGATTGGTTATAATTGATCAACATGTGGCGCACGAGCGTGTGTTGTACGAAGAAGCAATCAAGGCATTTGAGTCCACATCTATGGCCTCTCAAACCATGCTTTTCCCTGAAGTCCTGGAATTTTCACCTGACGATTTTGATGGACTTTTAGACGTGCTTCCCTATTTAGAAAAAATTGGTTTCAGGATTAAGAAAGAAAATGAAAAATCCATAAGAATTGAAGCAATTCCCTCAGAAATGTCCTTGGGAAATGAGCGATCTGTGATTCGAGAGATTCTTGATAACTTTTTAAAAGAGCGGAAGCAGTATAGTTCGTTTCAGGAAGGTCTTGCAGCCATGTTTGCGTGCAAAGCGGCTATCAAAGCTGGGGATGCACTCACTCGGGAAGAAATGCAGGAATTGGTGAATCGCTTGTTTGCCACAGAACATCCCTATTATTGTCCCCATGGACGGCCCATTATTGTGCAAATGTCTTTGGATGAATTAGATGGTCGATTTGAACGACACTGATTTTTAGCCACGAAGGACGCGAAAAAACGCTAAGAAAAAATACTATTTATAAAAATGATCCTCGTGTAATGGGGTGGACCCGCCTACATATTTACTTGCCTGCCGGCGGGCAGGCGGCGGACAGGCGTTACACTCAAAGAACTCTTTTTTGCATGGGCATTAAAGTTTAAGAAGGAACAGCGTGAATTTCATAATCTACTTTTAAGGTCTCTCGTAATGCGTTAATAATATGAGTAAGGTTATTCATAGAAGGGTTTCCTTTTGCAGTTAGCATTCTATGAAGACTTTTGCTGTTCTTTTGTGTTTTTTCTGATAGCTTTTCAAAGCCAATAGTGGCATTGACTAAATCTCTTAAAACAAGTCTAGCTGTTTCGGGTTCATCATTCAAGATGAGTGAAATGGCTTCATCTAAAAGATGTTGGGCGAAATCGGAATCCCGATTAATCCTGTTTTGAATAGTTTTTTTATAATCGCTTGTAAAGTTTGCCATATCTAGCCTCTTCTTTTTTTACGTTTCTTATATTCCTGGTAAAGTTGAATTGCTTTTTCGATATCCATTATTTGGCTCTTTTTCGTACCACCGCCAAATAGAATAATCAGTTTGTGTCCATCTTTTGCCAAATAAATCCTGTAACCCGGGCCCCAATTCCTCTGAACCATTTAACGTTTGACAGATTACCCGTTTCCATTCGTGATAATGCAACAACAATTTTGGCTGCCGCTTGAGAATTTAGTCTATTAAACCATTTACTGAAGGCGTTGGCACCATTTTCAGTAATATATTCTCTAATTATCACAAGTGAAGGTAACATAAATGTTACTATGTATTCAAGCGCATTATTGTTTAATTGTTATATCAAGACTTATGGTTTCCTCGGTACAGAAAATTCTTTTTATAAATAATTACCTTTGTGATACTTAGCGATCTTCGCGGCAAATTACTTTAATGTAGTTCCTGATACTTACCGATCTTCGTGGCAAATTACTTTTTTTTAACCGCCTCGTAATGTTTAATATATTCATTAACCGGGAAGTCACGAATGAGTCCAACAATAGTATCCAACGGAATTTTTTCTAATTTTGTGAACCGGATACAGGATTTCCCCATATTTGGCTTAACGCCCATTTCTTTATAAGCCTTCAGGAGTTTCTCCTGTTGATTCGGTACCATGTAACAGCCCAACATATAAATGGCCATGTGGTTTTTCTGAGATGCAAGTGCAGCGATTCCTAAAGGTTGTTTATTATACGTATCGGGATAAGTCTCCAAAGGGATTTCATAGGTAATCATTCCCCAATTCATGGATTCCACATAACCGTCCGGTAGGTTTTCTAATATTTTATCTCTAATGGTTGAAATCATCTCTTGCCGATCTTCAGGGAGCTCATTTAAATATTTTTCTACAGATTTGGCTTTGCTTTGTACCATTTTATTTGACTCGATTGATAGAATTAATTTTAAAAACTTTATCTAACATTTGCTCTTTTGATGTCATCATTTGGATCTGTCGAACAATGTTCATCCCAGATATAACTTTCCCAAATGCAGCAAACCCTTGTCCATCGGGATTACGTTTACCGCCAAAATCCAATTCTGGTTGAGCATTTATGCAAATAAAGATTTCGGAACTGGCAGTTCCCGGTTCAAGTCTTGCCATAGAAATAGTGCCATCTTCATGTTTGATTCCGGTTTTGTCGTTTGTTTCGTGTAAGATGGGAGGAAGGCCCATGGGATGTTTATCAAATCCAAGGCCGCCTTGAATTACTTCAATGCTTACATCATTATTCGGTTGATTCTCTAAATGAACCACACGATAAAAATGAAAATCTTTATACCGGTTTTCATCCACATATTTTAAAAAATTGGCTACAGTATTGGGTGCTTTTTCGGAATAAAGTTCGATTTGGATGGGCCCAAGATCCGTTTCCATTTCTATGATGACTGTTTTACTTAAACAGACGCCTAGGAGAAATAAACTTGATATTATCTTTTTTAACATGGGCGGAAATTAATCATTCGAAGAAAATAGGCCCCTAATATTTTTTGACCCATCTAATCTCCCCTAATTATAGGTGGGAAGAAAACAGGGGTAATAAAGAATCATATAAAACGGATAAACACTTTTAAATTTTACCATGCCATCCTTCAAAGATATTCAAGATGCCCACGAGCGGATTCGACCATTTATTCATCGCACCCCTGTTTTAACAAATTCGAGTCTAAATAAATTGTCTCGTGCAGAGTTCTACTTTAAATGTGAGAATTTCCAAAAAACCGGTTCATTCAAAATTCGGGGAGCCACCAACACCGTTTTACAATTATCACAAGAAGAACTAGATCGTGGAATCGTTACAGCATCATCGGGGAACCATGGAGCTGCATTGTCTATGGCCGTGTCAAATCGTGGTGGAAATACAACAGTCGTCATGCCCAACAATACGCCCAAGATGAAAGTTCATAACGTTGAGCGAAATGGTGGAAAAGTCGTTTGGTGCGAACCGGTTCAAGAATCCAGGGAAAAAGTATTACAGGAATTAATTGACGAAACAGGAGCCGTTTTGGTCCATCCCTATAACGATGAGCGAATTATTGCGGGACAGGGAACCGCCGCCAAGGAATTATTGGAAGATTACCCGGATTTGGAGTTGATTGTTTCTCCCGTGAGCGGTGGTGGATTATTGTCAGGCACATTATGTGCCGTAAAAGAAATGAAGCCGGGAATTCGTGTTTATGGTGCAGAACCATTGGAAGCCGATGATGCCTATCGCTCATTGATGTTGGGTGAAATCCAAGCTAACGAATCAACAAATACAATTTGCGATGGACTCCGTGCCCAGATTGGCACAATCGCTTTTCCCATTATTCAGAAAAGAGTAGATGGCATAATTACGGTTACAGAAGATGAGATAATTGATGCAATGCAGATGATTTGGGAACGGATGAAAATTATTGTGGAACCATCCAGCTCAATTACCTTGGCAGCCGTTTTAAAGACAAAAGATTTATTCGAAGGGAAGAAGGTTGGCCTAATTCTTTCTGGCGGGAATGTGGATTTGGGAGGAATACCCTTTTAATTATCAATTAATAATTAACCATTAAGAAAAGTCCCGGGCAGCATATCGAAACAGCCAGGCAGATCCGAGAAATAGCGAGACAAAGAACGCATTCAGAATGAACACGCCTAACATACCTGCTGCACTCCAAGACATAGGCTGCCAGATGATAAGCGCGATTATGGGAACCAAAGCTTGAGCTAATGCTGTAATAAACATCACGCGAGCCATTTCCTGTACCCGAAAGCGCACCATGATTCCACCAATAATTCCCACGATCGGGACTCCCATATACATCATGTTTGCGTTGTTATTTTCAGATCCGATAATGCCAACTGCACCATTCACCCATACGAGGAGAAACATACCCAATAGTCCAACGCCCACAGCGATTCGGTAACGGGTGCTACCTACCTGTTTTGATATAAACTCATACATTAGACCCGTTCCAAACAAAAGAAATCCCATTATAATAAAATCGCCCAGATCCCAGACCACTTCATCGGTGAACTGCATCGCCACCCATGGTATTAGTAATATGACCACCGTCGCCAACGCAATACCTTTGTATCTAATATGATTTGTTAGCCGTTTTTTTTGCAATATATTATATGGTCAACGTAATGATCATATAGCCATTCTGCGTCAAGGATGACTCCAGTTTCTACATATCCAAGTTTTAGGGCGATAGCCCTACTCTTCTGATTATCTTTGGCTACATGAATTTCTATTTTATTTAGTTTCAGCCTGTTAAAGCCTATGTATTCCAGATCTTTACAGGCCTCAGTGATATAGCCATAACCTTGACAATCTTTAGCTAGCCAATAGCCAATATAGCCAGCTTTTATAGAGGGATTAAATGAATTAAAGGCGCAAAGACCAACTATGCCCTTTTGGATAACGACATTAACCATACTTTTATTTTTGGAATAGTCATCTAAGGAACTAGATATAAATTTCTTTGTATCTTCAAGAGATGTATTGAAATCAAGCCAAGGAAGCCATTCCCGTAAGAAGGACCGATTAGCATCTACAAGATTAAATATTTCTTGAGCATCTGGATATTCAATTAATCTGATCATTATTTTAAACGGCTAACAGTAAATATCCGGCGTCAAAGCCGTTATATCCCGTTTGTGATGGTTATGAGTGAATGTTGATATACGGCATGATTGATTTTGTTTATCAAACTGACTATTTATAATCTTGTATAAGGTAATAAAGATATCCACTGGAAAAACATTACAATGAACGCCAATAAGAACCAACCAAAACTTTTACGCCAAATTCGTATTGCAATCCATCATTCAAAAGTCCATTGGATATTTAGGGGTCTCTCTATCTTAGACGTGGGGAATTAACCTGAAGGATTCTCGTGCAATCTTTAAAAAATAATAACTACTTTTAATTTTATTCATCGGGAATTACAAAAATATCTACCCTAATTTCTCTTATAATTATGGAAAAAATCTTAACCATCATTGGGCCGACCGCCAGCGGTAAATCTGCTTTATCTGTTGAATTAGCAAAACGTCTCGATGGGGAGATTATAAGTCTCGATTCCCGCCAGATTTACGAAGGCATGCCCATGGGAACTGCACAACCGACACATGAAGAGATGGATGGAATTCCACATCATTTGTTTGGTTTTCGGAATCCGGCCAAACCGATCTCCTCGGGGGAATATGCCAAAATGGTGAAAGAGAAGGTTGTTGAGATTCGTGGATTTGGAAAAGTCCCCATTATTTGTGGGGGTGCCGGGCTTTATTATCGTGCATTAAAAACAGGAATATTTGAGGGCAGTGTTTCGGATTTACCTACACGGGATCGTTTAGACCAGGCCTACGAAGATGACCCTGTATCCTTATTGGAGCGATTGAAATCTATCGATCCAAAATATGCTTCCATCGTTCATATCAATAATAAGAAGCGACTCATGCGTGCTTTAGAGATTTACGAAACTACCGGAAAGACACCCAGTGAACATTTTCAAGATCAGGAAGAAAATCCAGTTGAAAGCATGAACCTTTTTACCATTTTATTAATTTGGAACAGGAAAATAATAATAGACAGAATCGAGAAACGAACCGATGAAATGTTGGAAAATGGCTGGATAGAAGAAGTACAGGAATTATTGATAAAGCAATCTGAATCCAAAATGGTTTATCCAGCCTTGAATTCTATAGGTTATCGACAGATCCAATCCTATTTGAAAGGTGATTTAACCTTTGACGAAATGCGAGAAGATATCGTCATTCGAACGCGCCAATTTGCCAAACGACAAGTGCAATGGTTCAAAAAAGAGAATATTGATCTCATGGTTGAAATGGATAATTTGGATAGAAATATGACCCCTGAAATAGTCCATGACATTTATAAAAACGCACTATAAATTTCAGGACTTCAAAACCCTTTAAATCAGTCCGGAGAGGCTGACAAGGGCAGGGAACGACCTCCGTGCGAGTTTTTAAACCTCTGTCCGGAGGTTTTTTTTTGGACAAAAGGAGATAAAATGAGCCAAAAAATTTTGATGGATGCCAATCAAATCGGTCGTTCCATTACCCGTTTGAGTCATGAGATCCTTGAGCGTAATGAAAATCCTGACCAAATAGTTTTAATTGGGATCCACAATCGCGGTGTTCCGCTTGCCAGCCGAATCCAATCAAAGATTCAGGAAATTAACGGGGTAGAACTGAGCCAGGGATCCTTAGATATAACATTCCATAGAGACGATTTCAGGGAACGATTGGTGATACCCCAAATTGAAGGGACAGATATCCCCTTTTCTTTAGATGGCAAAATCGTGATCCTTGTGGATGATGTACTCTATACAGGCCGTACTATTCGAGCTGCTATGGATGAATTGAATAGTTTTGGGCGAGCATCAAAAGTTCAGTTGGCGGTTCTAGTTGATCGTGGACACCGGGAACTCCCTATTAAAGCAGATTTCGTTGGGAAAAATATCCCAACTCATGAAGGAGAACATGTGAATGTGACCCTGATTGAAACGGATGATGTGGATAGTGTTTACCTTTTAAGAAATCAGGAGTCATAATGCTGCAGCAAAGACATTTACTGGGGTTAGAGGGGTATCCGGCTGAAGATATTCAAACCATCATTGATACTGCTTTCAAATTCCGTGAAG
>JAPYRR010000043.1 GCA_029936885.1 Fidelibacterota bacterium
GGATGATGCCTCGATCATCGCCCCGCCAGGCAGATGTAATGATTGTTGCCGGCACTGTGACCATGAAAATGGCACTTCGAGTGAAAAAATTATACGAACAAATGGCTGATCCAAAATATGTTATTGCCATGGGTTCCTGTGCCACAAGTGGGGGGCCCTATTGGCAACATGGTTATCATGTGTTAAAAGGTGTTGATATTGTTGTACCAGTAGATGTCTATGTTCCTGGTTGCCCACCACGTCCGGAAGCATTGATCGAAGGTCTTCTTAAACTCCAAGAGAAGATTCTTGATGAGCGTCCTTTGACACGGAAGATGGCATGAGCCCAGATCAAGAGAAGTTAATCGCTGAGTTGGTCGAAAAAGGTCTGTCCGGCGATATGGATCCGATTAATGCCATTGAAGATCGTGTCCTTCGTTCCAAAGCAAAATCAGCGTTAGCAAAAGCCAAACGGGCTTCGAAAGCAGAAGCTGCTTCTGCACCGGTAGAAGAAAAGTCCACCGAAGAAAATGATACAGACACAACACCCTCCGACCATCCCAACCAAAAATTTGGGAAAATGATTCATAATAAATTTCCAAATTCATTGGACGCTGAATTAAATGATACTCATATTCAGCTTAAACCGGATGATTGGTTTGAAATAGCATCGTGGTTGAAATCTGAACCAAGTCTTCACTTTGATTCTCTACAATGTCATACAGGAATGGACGTGGGCGAAAATATGTTAGAAGCGAGATACAATCTTCATTCCATGACACATGACCACAAAATTGAAATCCGAATTGCTGTATCCCGGGATAAAGCCAACATTCCATCCATTGAACAAATCTGGAGAATTGGTGATTGGTTTGAGCGAGAAACCTATGATATGTTTGGAATATTTTTTGATGGGCATCGTGATCATAGAAGGATGTTATTACCGGAGGACTGGGAAGGATATCCCTTAAGAAAAGATTATGTAGTTCAAGAAACATACCATGGTATTATAATACCTAAAGTGAAGGAAGGATGGGAGTAATACACGGCGAAGAAATGGTCCTAAATATCGGGCCACAGCATCCTAGCACTCATGGAGTCTTGCGTTTAAAAGTAAAAACGGATGGCGAAATTATTTCTGAAATAACTCCGGTCATCGGTTACTTGCATCGATGTTTCGAAAAGCATTGCGAAAATATGACTTATGATCAGGTTATTCCTTATACGGATCGGTGTGATTATCTTGCTGCCATGGCGAATAATTTTGGATACGTGGTTGCCGTCGAAGAATTGATGGAATTGAAAGTTCCAGAAAAGGTGGAATATATTCGTGTAATCATGGCTGAATTTCAAAGAATCGCGAGTCACTTATTGGCTTTAGGAGTTTATGGGTTAGATATTGGTGCTTTTACTCCTTTTCTATTTATGCTTCGTGATCGAGAGAGAATTCTCGATATGTTCGAAATGACATGTGGTGCACGACTCCTTTATAATTATATGTGGATCGGAGGTGTAAGTCATGATTTGCCCAAAGGATTTGTAGAAACTGCATTCCAATTTTTGGATTATTTTGAACCACAAATTGAAGAATACAATGAATTACTGACATATAATAAAATATTTATTGAACGGACTGCAGATATTGGGGTATTGCCACCAGATGTTGCCATTAGCTATGGGGTTTCCGGTCCCAACCTTCGGGCATCTGGTGTTAAATGGGATCTAAGAAGAAATGCACCCTATTCAATTTATAATAAATTTGAATTTGATGTTTGTATAGGTGAGGGTGGAAAAGGAACCCTGGGTGACTGTTGGGATAGATATTATGTTCGTATGTTGGAAGTGAAGGAAAGTGTAAAAATTCTTCGTCAAGCTTTAGCTCAAATACCAAAAGAAGGTGATGTACATCAAGCGCTCCCGAAAAAAATTCGTCCACCAAAGGGCTCCATTTATAGTCGGACAGAAACGCCAAGGGGCGACCTTGGATTTTATATTGTAAGCGATGGATCACCCATCCCAACTCGAGTCAAAATGAGATCCCCTGCTTTTACTGCTCTTTCAGTATTGGGTGAATTAGCCGGTGGATGGATGATGTCAGATGTGATTTCCATCTTGGGAAGTCTGGATATTGTTTTGGGAGAAATTGATAGATGACGGTTGATACTTTATTCTCTTGGTTAGGGAGTTTGATTCCTGCGATGGAGGGGAGTGGAACATTATTGGTCATCGCTATACTGATACCATGTTTAGTCCTTTTTCTCGTTGTAGCTGTTAATGCTATTATAATGGTTTATGCAGAACGAAAAGTGGCGGCATTTATGCAAGATCGTGTTGGACCTATGGGACAGGGAGTAGGGCTTCACGCTGGAAAGTGGGGTGTCCTTCAAACAGTGGCTGATGCATTGAAATTGCTATCGAAAGAAGATATAATTCCTGAAAAAGCAGATAAATTTTTATTTATTCTTGCGCCTTTTGTGATTTTTATTGGTGCCTTTGTTGCCATTATCGCTGTACCATTTGGTGAAACAGTCATTGTAGCTGATTTTAATATTGGTATTTTTTATATTTTAGGTGTTGGGTCCTTAGGGGTGATTGGATTGATTCTTGCTGGATGGTCATCTAATAATAAATGGTCACTTTACGGCGGAATGCGTTCTGCAGCACAAATAGTGAGCTATGAGATTCCAGCAGGGTTATCAATTATTGTTGTTATTATGCTCACTAGTACTTTGAGTATGCAAGGTATCATTGAATATCAATCAGGAGGTATGGGGAATTGGATTATTTTTGCAAACCCATTTACTTTTATTGCATTTTTTATTTTTTTTATTAGTATTCTAGCTGAAACCAACCGAACACCATTTGATATTCCGGAAGCTGAATCAGAATTAGTTGGTGGGTTTCATACCGAATATTCAGGGATGAGATGGTCTTTCTTTTTCTTAAGTGAATATGCAAATATGCTTGTGGTTTCAGCGGTTGCAGCCACGGGATTTCTCGGTGGGTGGCACAGTCCATTTCCTGGTTATTTTGATTCCAATGGTTGGAGTGTATTTTGGATGCTCAGTAAAATAGTGTTCTTAATCTTTATTATGATGTGGTTTAGATGGACCTTTCCTCGACTTCGAGTAGATCAGTTGATGAACATATGTTGGAAGGTCTTATTACCCATCAGTTTAATTAATATTTTTGGTGTCGGATTCTGGACGCTCATATTCGGATAAAAAATGGCGAAATACTTTAGAGATATTTGGGAATCCATTTCAACAATGTTGACAGGGTTACGTATTACTTGGATGCACATGGTTCGTATTCGTCGCAATAATGTAACTCTACAATATCCTGAAGAAAAATGGCCAAGACCTGAACGTAATATTGGATTTGACCACAGTAATTATAATGTGATTCGTACTCGACTTCATATGGACATCGATGATTGCATTGGTTGCTTAAAGTGTGAACGTGTTTGCCCGGTACAATGTATCAAAATTGTAACGGAAAAAGCACCTACTCGGGGAGAAGATATCCAGGATATCGGGCATATTGGTGTAACAGCCAATGGTTCACGAAAAGCCTTGGTTGTAACCCGGTTTGATATTGATATGACTGAATGTTGTTATTGCAATCTGTGTACTTACCCATGTCCTGAAGAATGTATTTATATGACAGGTGGTCCGAATGCGCATAAACATCCGATTGATTATGAATTTTCTGAATTTGATCGAAGTGACCTCATATATAGGTTTGCGAAGAAAGGTACAAAGGAAGGAATGCAAGAAATTCTAGATTCAAAAGGAGTCGAAGGATAATGACTGAATTTACCTTTTGGTTTATTATAACATTAACAATTTTATCTGCTGGGATGGTTGTTTTAAGCAATCAATTGATTTATTCTGCTATGGCTCTTTTGTCTACCTTGTTTGGCGTAGCTGGGATTTACGTATTTCTGTGGGCAGATTTTATTGCCGGTGTTCAGGTTCTTGTATATATCGGTGGAATATTAATCTTAATTATCTTCGGAATTATGTTAACAAATCGAATATCATCCGTAAGACTTTCTCAAACCAATGTTCAACAAGGTGTGGGGGGTGCAGTTGCAATATGGCTTTGTATTTTAATGAGTTTAGTTATATCTAAAACCCCATGGTTTCAAGCAGATGCAAGTGAACCTGTAGGAACTGTAGCAGAAGTAGGTACACTTCTTCTTACAAAATATTTATTACCCTTTGAAGCTATCTCACTTTTATTGCTGGGTGCATTGATTGGTGCTGCAGTTCTTTCAAGGAAAGAAAATTAATGAATGATTTAAATACCTATTTGCTAGTTGCAGCCATTCTTTTTTCGTTTGGCGTATTTGGTGTAATGACTCGAAGAAACGGAATAGCTGTCCTTATGGGTGTAGAATTAATTCTTAATGCAGCAAATATCAATTTTGTAGCGTTTTCTCGATTTGGAGGTATGAATTTTGATGGGCATATCTTTGCTCTCCTTGTGATTGTACTTGCTGCCGCAGAAGCAGCTGTAGCGTTGGCAATAATTATTAATATCTATAACAATATGAATACTATTAATATTGACGAAGCATCATCTATGAAAGAATAATGGACAATATTTTTATTAATTATTCTCTTTTCATCCTTTTTCTGCCTTTGGCGGCATTTGTGATCCAAATCTTTTTCGGGAAAAAATTACCTCGTCAAGGCGATTGGGTTTCAATTGGTGCAATCTCAATCACATTGATATTGGCTATTGCCATGTTTGTAGGAATGTTATTGGATTATAATCCGGATTTCAGACAGGAAGCATCATTTACTTGGCTGGATATGGGCGCTTTCTCAATTCAATTGGGCTTCCTCGTAGACAACATCACTATTATAATGCTTTTGGTGGTTGCGCTCATTTCTACATGTACACATGTATTTTCCTTAAAATATTTAAAAGGCGATATTCGGTATTCTCGATATTTTGCTTACCTCGGATTATTTACATTTTCCATGAATGGAATTGTGTTGGCCAATAACCTTATATCTATGTATATGTCTTGGGAATTAGTTGGTGTTAGCTCTTATCTTTTGATTGGACATTGGTTTGAAAAAGAATCTGCAGCAAATGCTGCAAAAAAAGCATTTTTAACCAATCGTGTTGGTGATATAGGATTTTTTATTGGAATAATGTTGATTTATACCGCGATTGGTTCTTTCACATTTACAGACATTTTTGAAGGTGTCGCTGGTGGAGTCCTTGTTGGGACCACACTCACATTGGCAGGCGTCGGTTTGTTTTTGGGTGCCATGGGAAAATCATCTCAATTTCCACTCCATATTTGGTTACCAGATGCTATGGAAGGCCCAACACCAGTTTCGGCTCTAATGCACGCAGCCACCATGGTTGCAGCGGGAGTCTATTTAACTATTCGTATCTTTCCAATACTCTCGCCAGATGCACTGCTTGTTGTGGCTTATGTGGGTGGATTTACAGCCCTGTTTGCAGCCACTATCGCCATTACCCAAAATGATATTAAAAAAGTTTTAGCCTATTCAACAGTGAGTCAATTAGGTTACATGATTTTAGCTGTAGGAACGGGAGTTTATACTGCAGCATTTTTTCATCTGTTAACACATGCTATGTTTAAGGCGAATTTATTTTACGGTTCAGGTTCTGTGATTCATTCTATGCATCACGCTCTCCATGAAAAAAACGATCATGAGACGGATGCGCAAGATATGCGTAACATGGGTGGATTTAGGGAAAAAATGCCCATTACTTATTGGTCTATGTTAGCAAGTACTTTGGCGATTGCAGGAGTTCCATTGTTTTCTGGTTTCCTTTCAAAAGATGCAATTCTTGCAGGATCTTTATCATTTGCCCAGCATCACCCGGAACATTTTTTACTCCCTGTTTTCGGTTTTGGAGCTGCAGCAATTACAGCTTTTTATATGTTTCGTATGATGTTCATGACATTCCATGGTAAACCCAAAATGCCAGAACTAATTGATGATATTCATGAATCACCAAAAGAAATGGCCGGACCATTAGTTTTACTCGGGACTTTAAGTGTTGCGATTTGGTACACGTTACCACATTTAAATCCAATTTCAACGGACGGAAGTTGGTTTACAACTCTTGTGCATCCCGTCACTGCCGTTGTTCCGGGGAGTTTCACTGCCCATGCAATCGAAGAAGGGGCACATCACGCTCATAATTTAGCCATGGGTATTTCAATAGGTGTAGCGGCGTTGGGTATCGGGTTGGCTGTTCTTATGTATTTGAAGAATATTATTTCTCCAGAAACATGGGGCAAGCGCGCAGGATTCATGTACGATTGGAGTTTGAATAAATATTATTTTGACGAGAATTATGATAAATATTTATATCAACCTACTTTACGTTTAGCTAAAAAAATTGCCTGGATAGATTGGGAATTATATGATAAGTATTTTATCAATGGGTTTGGTCATGTTACAAATTGGGCAAGCCGTGTTAGCGGGAAATTTGATTACAATATTATTGACCAATTCTTAGTTGATGGTGTTGGTAGAATCGCCGATAATTTTGGATTTATGCTTAAAAAAATCCAGACCGGTAAACTTCAGAATTATTTGCTGTATGTAACAGCAGGGGTAATCATTTTAATGATTATTCAGTCGTATTAACTCAAATGTGTGAGTAGAGGAGAGAATGGAAAATATTCTCAGTTGGCTAATATGGATGCCCGTCATTGGGATTGGCATTATTGCATTTATACCGCGAGATAAAAATGATTTAATTAAAATCATCGCAGCGGTTACAACCGGATTGCAATTCCTTTTAACCTTAGTTCTCTGGCAAAATTATGATGCCGGAAATGGAGGAATGCAATTCATGGAAAGAGCGACATGGATTCCGTCTTTCAACATTACCTATATTTTGGGTGTAGATGGATTGAGTCTGCCTATGGTAATATTGACAGCGCTCCTATGTTTCATTGGCATATTTGTCAGTTGGAATATCAATAAGGCCGTGAAAGGATATTTTGCTTTATTCCTTTTATTGGATACTGGAATTATTGGTGTCTTCTTATCAATGGATTTTTTCTTATTCTATATTTTTTGGGAAGTCATGTTGCTTCCCATGTATTTCCTCATCGGAATGTGGGGTGGCCCCCAAAGAGAATACGCTGCGATAAAGTTCTTTCTATATACTTTATTCGGTTCTGTATTAATGTTGATTGGAATTCTGGGTTTATACTTTTCATGTGGAAATACCTTTGATATCCAGGTTCTTATGGAAGTTGCACCAGATGCTCTCCGAGGATTAACCTGGTGGGGTATGAGCGCTATAAAGGTTATCTGGGTTCTTTTGTTTGTTGGGTTTGCGATAAAAGTTCCCGTTTTTCCATTCCACACATGGCTACCACTTGCTCACGTTGAAGCGCCTACTGCAATATCTGTATTACTTGCAGGAATTCTTTTAAAACTGGGTGTTTATGGAATTCTGAGAATTAATTATGGATTAATGCCGGATGGGGTATATTGGTTCTCTGGGGCCTTAGCAGCCCTTGGGCTAATAAATGTGATTTGGGGTGGACTCTGTGCCTTGGCACAAACAGATTTGAAAAAACTTGTAGCCTATTCTAGTGTAAATCATATGGGATATACCTTAATTGGTATGGCAGCTATAATTGCAGCAGGTGAAGCGAATGGATTAAATCTTAAAGCAGCACAAGCTGGATTGGGTGGTGCGGTATTTCAAATGTTTAATCATGGTACAATTTCTGCAATGCTCTTTATTCTGGTGGGTGTAATCTATGATCGTGCTCACCATCGAGATATTGAAGGTTTTGGCGGTTTGGCAGCCCAAATGCCCATCTATACCGGAATAACAGCAGTGGCTTTTTTCGCAGGACTTGGACTCCCTGGATTTTCAGGATTCATTAGTGAGGCCATGTGTTTCATAGGTGCTTTCCCAGTCTATAAGGGAATTGTCATTGCATCTACTTTAGGAATTCTACTAAATGCAGCCTACTTCCTGTGGGCATTCCAACGGATCTTCTTCGGAGAACTCAATGAGAAATATAAGGACCTACCTGAAATCAATCGTTTAGAACTTTTTACAGTAGTCCCATTATTGTTAATTACACTTTTCTTCGGAATTTATCCCGCACCGTTCTTAAATTTAATCTCCAGTACAATGGATGTGATTATTAACCATGTGGTTTCTCTGGCAACATTTGCCAGTATGTAAGGTATTTGAATGACTAATCTTCAAAGTTTGTCATATTACTATCCGGAATTAATTCTATCTGGGGTAATTCTTGGTGCAATTATCTATGATTTACTGATAGATAAATCAAAATCGGGAAATGTAGGGTGGTTTCTTATTGCAGGTTTAATGGCTGTGGCAGGTGCAATATGTCTGCAAGATGATACGGTAACAACTTTGTTTACAAATTCAATCGTCTTGGACCCATTTGCTTCATTTTTCAAACTACTTGTTGTCTTAGCTACAATTTTGGTATCTGTTGTAAGTCTTCAGTCTGGTGAATTGTCAGAATATCGAAAAGGTGAATATTTTACTTTACTTGGTATCATTGTATTTGGATTATTTCTCATGGTTTCTACCGTGGATCTGATCATGGTTTATTTGTCCATAGAGATCGTGTCTATCATGTCCTTTGTTCTGGCGGGATATTTAAAACAAAATACCCGTTCCAATGAAGCAGGATTAAAATACGTGGTTTATGGGGCATTCTCATCGGGAATCATGTTGTTTGGATTGAGTTACATTTATGGATTAACCGGAAGCACAAATTATTTTGAAATTCAACACGCGATTGCAAATTTGGATACTTCAGCAAATACTGCACTAATTATGGCAACCATTATGATGTTAGTAGGGTTTGGCTATAAAGTATCTGCGGTGCCATTTCATTTTTGGACACCTGATGTATATGAGGGAGCTCCCACAACTATTACTGCATTTTTATCTATAGCGCCTAAGGCAGGTGCATTTGCAATGATGATTCGTTTCTTTAACCAGGTTTTGGCAGACGGCGGTGCCATGGGTGGTTTAGATACGTCATCAATAGCCATTTTGCCATGGGCCAATATTTTAAGCTTATTAGCAGTCATTACTATGACTTTAGGTAATGTAGTTGCACTCCAACAAAATAATATTAAGCGGATGTTAGCTTATTCAAGTATTGCTCATGCAGGATATATGTTGTTAGCTATGCCGGTCATGTCCGGCGATAGTATATATGCAATAATGATCTATTTGGTCATGTATTTATTCATGAATTTGGGTGCATTTTTTGTTGTTATAGCTGTGAAAAATAAAACGGGTGGCGAAACATTTGATGATTATAAAGGTTTGGGTTGGGAAATGCCTATGATTGGTGTGGCTATGACTATTTTTATGGTATCACTTACAGGATTACCACCTACAGCAGGATTCATTGGAAAATTTTATATTTTTGCATCACTTATTAAGGGTGGTGGACAATTTTATTGGCTTGTTTTGATTGGGGGAATAAATAGTGTGGTATCACTGTATTATTATTTAAGAGTCGTAAAAGTTATGTTTTTAGAAGGGGAAAGAAGTGAAACCATTCTTCAGCCACCCACTATTATGGCTGTCATGATTTTAGCAACTGCCATCCCAACGGTTATCCTGGGAATCTATTGGACACCTGTAGCAGATTGGGTCCAAAATTCCCTGACCTTTTTCATTCAAACACTTTAATAATTATTTAAAACGTAATTATGTAACGGGACTTATTTACGTTTTACATAATTACATATTTAGTTAAAGCATGAACCATATCGTTATATATAAAGGACACAATATCCGGATCAATGGTATTCCTGCAAAGGATGTTATATCCATTCCCGGTTCAGGAACGGTTGCCATTTCTCCCAGAACATTTCGGGGTGTTAAACCCAAACTTTTGGTGGATGAAGGAGACAATGTCCAGATCGGCTCACCCTTATTTTTTGATAAAACCAAACCGGAGGTCAAATGGGCTTCCCCGGCTAACGGGACAGTTAAAACAATTCAATTTGGCGCACGACGGGTCATTGAAAAAATTGAAATAACAGTGGAAGGGACCAATGCAATTTCAGGACAAACCTTTTCACCCGAACAATTAGAATCGGCAGATCGGACCACAATTCTTACCCGAATTTTAGAAGCGAATCTTTTCCCCCTAATTCGCCAGCGTCCTTTCAATAAAGTAGCGAATCCAAAAGATTCACCGCGGGATATTTTTATTTCAGCCGTGAATACGGCGCCCTTGTCCGTTGAACTTGATCCTGTAATTGAATCTGAAAAGGAGGCCTTCCAGTCCGGGATAACAGCTTTATCAAAACTGACGGACGGAAGTGTTGTGGTTACATCCAGGAAAGCAATGGAACTCCAGAACGCTGAAGTCCAGACCATTTCGGGTCCCCATCCAGCAGGAAATGTTGGCATTCAGATCCACCACTCAAAACCCATCAAACCAAGTGAAATAGTTTGGACGGTAAATACACAACACGTTATTACTCTTGGAAAACTATTTTTAAACGGTTCTTATAGCCCGGATATTTTTGTATCAATTGGTGGTCCCGGTGCCTCTAATCCACAAACCGTTTCTGCAAAAGTGGGTGCTAGTATTGGATCTATTATTTCAAATCAAGAAATGGAAAATCCCATTAGATTAGTTTCTGGAGATGTATTAACTGGAAAAACAGTTGAAAAAGATAATTTCCTGGGATTTTATGATTCCGCTGTAGCACTTATTCCAGATACGGTTGGTAGGCCCTTCATGGGTATGTTGGCACTCGGAAGTAATGATTCCAAATATAGCCTTACCAGTACTTTTATGTCATTCGGAGAAAAACTATTTAATTTTAATACAGCTCAAAATGGGGAAGAAAGAGCTATCGTACCCATTGGAGCATGGGAAAAAGTCCTCCCCATGGATATATATCCCAATGAATTATTTAGAGCAATTCTTGCTCAAGATATAGACGAAATGGAACAATTAGGTATTTGGGAATGCGACGATGAAGATTTCGCATTATGTTCTTTTGCCTGTCCTAGTAAAATTGATGTGGGTGCAGTAATCCGAGATGGATTGGAATTAATGGAGTTAGAAGGATAAAGCATGAAATGGCTCCGTAATATACTAGATAAAGTTGAACCAGTTTTTAAAGAGGGTGGAAAACTTGAATCTCTCTATCCAATTTATGAAGCTACAGATACCATTTTATTCTCTACGGATAAACGGACAGAATCAGGTCCACATATTCGCGATAGTATTGATATAAAAAGAGTAATGATACTGGTGGTGGTTGCCTTGATTCCATGTTATATCTTTGGCGCGTTGAACATCGGGTTTCAAATCGCAAATGCATTAGGCGAAACTCTTTCATGGAAGGAGAATCTAATGAATGGTGGAATGAAGATTATGCCAATTATAGCAGTTACTTTTGCTGCCGGTTCATTTTGGGAATTATTGTTTTCTATCGTAAGAAAACATCCTGTCTCTGAAGGATTTCTGGTCACGTGTGCATTAATCCCGTTGGTAATGCCTGTTACCGTTCCTTTATGGCAAGTTGCCATTTCGACTAGTTTTGGTATTGTGATTGGAAAGGAAATATTTGGTGGTGTTGGGATGAATATTTTTAACCCTGCATTGGTTGCTAGAGCATTTTTATTTTTCACCTACCCTGCGCGAATATCTGGTGATAAAGTTTGGGTAGCAGGACCCGATGGCTATTCAGGCGCTACGGCATTGGCAGTTCCTGCAGCAGAAGTTGGTAAAGATGCAGTATCTCTATTGAATTCCGTGACTCAATTTGATTATTCTTGGATGAATATGTTTATGGGATGGGTTCCAGGATCTATTGGCGAAACCAGTACTTTATGGTGTGCAGTGGGCGCATTATTTTTAGTTATAACTGGATTGGGTTCTTGGCGTGTCATTGTTGGGGCAATACTGGGGTTGACAGGTATGGCCTTTCTCACAAATTTTATGGCCGAAATCACAGGCTCTACAAATACAATGCTTACACTTCCAGCTCATTATCATTTGGTTATGGGTGGGTTTGCTTTCGGTGTTGCTTTTATGGCAACTGAGCCGGTTACGGGCGCACACACAGATAAAGGTCGGTGGGTCTACGGAATATTTATTGGTGCATTGACCGTGATTATTCGTTCTATTAACCCTGCATATCCAGAAGGGACTATGCTAGCAATTCTTTTAATGAACGCATTTTCGCCACTCATTGATTATTTTGTCATTCAAGGAAATATTAAACGTAGGATGATACGATATGCGCAGTAATACCTACACAATCGTTTTTACATCCATTATTACAATCATATTAGGCTTTTTTCTCGCCCTGGCGGCTGATGGGTTGAGAGATCTGCAGGATCTCAATGTGGAAAATGATATGAGGAAAAATATTCTCTT
>JAPYRR010000044.1 GCA_029936885.1 Fidelibacterota bacterium
CCGCTTGTTTTGCACCTCTATATTCATCTGATTTATAGGAATCCAAACTGATGGCGATGGAGGGGATACCTAACATGGTTCCTTCAGTGGCAGCAGAAATTGTGCCGGAATAAATAATATTGGTCCCCACATTGGAACCGGAATTGATGCCAGAAATCAGAAGATCCGGTTTTTCATCTAAGATGGATTTGATGGCAATTTTGGTACAATCGGAGGGCGTTCCTGAAACGGCTAAGCCTTCGAATCCACCGGAGCGACGAACCGGAACCACACGAAGCGGATCGGTTAAAGTAATGGCATGCCCCACAGCACTTTGTTCTGTGTCGGGAGCTATGACGATTGGATCACCAATTTCACACATGGCTTCCCAAAGTGCGCGAATTCCTGGCGCGAAAATACCGTCGTCATTGGTAATGAGAATTTTTGGTTTACTCATGTAAGAAGCGAAATTAGGGTCGTTATTTTTTCTTTCATTTCGCTCCGGGATACAATGTGATCAATGAATCCTTTTTCTAATAAAAATTCGGAGCGTTGGAATCCTTTGGGTAAATCCTGACCGATGGTTTGTTTAATCACTCTTGGCCCGGCAAACCCGATCAATGCGCCGGGTTCGGCGAGAATAACGTCGCCCAACATACCGTAACTGGCAGTGACGCCACCTGTGGTGGGGTCGGTCAAAATGGGAATATAGAGCCCGCCATTTTTTGCAAATTTTGCTAATTGTGTGCTGGTTTTGGCCAATTGCATTAAGGAGATCGCCCCTTCCTGCATGCGGGCGCCGCCGGAAGCACATACCAATAAAAACGGGACTTTCAATTCACCTGCTTTCTGGATACCACGTGAGACCGCTTCGCCAACAACAGATCCCATACTTCCACCAATAAAGCGGAAATTCATAATAGCTAGAATTGCAGTTTTGCCATTGATTTTGCCCTCATAAACCCGGATTGCATCTTTCTCGCCAGTCTTATTTTTTGCAGCGATGATCTGATCTTTATACTTTTTACCGGCTTTAAATTTCAAAAAGTCCTTTGATTCAAGATTTTTAAAAAGGTGAGTTTCGGTCCCAGCATCTATAAGCAGATCCACATATAAATCGGGTGCCACACGAAAATGGTGGTCACAATGGTGACAGACTGAAAGATTTTTTTCCATTTCCGGCCGATACAGAATCTCTGTACAAGATGGACATTTATCCCACAAACCGTCCGGAACAGATTTCTTTTTCGGATCCTTAAATTTTTGATCTTTTCTTTTAAACCAGGACATAATATTTTTTTGCTATAATGGGTTTCCAGATGATAATTCTACTCATTATTTCTATAAAAAGTAAATATGTAAAACGTAATTATTAAAAATTATCATTGATTATTCTTAGTGTTTCTTTGTGACCTTAGCGGCGAAATCTCCTATCAAACTTTTAAGCACATGATGATGGCATCTTCACCATCCGTGTAATATTTTTCACGAATAGCAACCTCTTCAAAACCTGCATCTAAGTAAAGATTGATGGCAGGAAAATTACCCCGTTTCACTTCTAAAAATACGGATGAATTATTGGGAATGTGGTCTAAAATATGAAGGAGTAATTTTTGTCCCACACCCATTTTTTGGTAAGAAGGTTCAATAGCCATATTTATTAAATGGGATTCCCCTGGCTTATACCTCACCATACAATACCCTATGATATTTCCGTCAGCTTCAGTCACCCAAGTGTTTCGATCTGGATTTTCTTGGAGTTCTTGATTAATCATTTCTCTCGACCATGGAAGTTCTGGAAATGCCCGTTTTTCTATACTTAATATTGGTTCTAAATCAATTGCATTGCCAATTCGAATGATCATTCTTTCGTATGGATGGCGAAGGGTGCTATATATTCCGGGACTAAACTGTAGGGTTTTTCAATCAGCCACTCATTTTGACGATAATAGGATAATAAACCCACATTCTTTGCGGATGGTTTTGTTTCAATCCATGGAATTGACTTTGGTAGGATTGAGTCGCAATTCCATTGATATGTAGATGAATCAATTTTTTCAATAAATTCATCTATATCACCCACTTTTGGTTTATGAGTGAAAACAGGTAGTTTATCATCCCAGGTGAATTCCTGATAAAAAACCCTTTTCCCATGAGAATATGAAAGCCCTTTTATTGGCTTATTTTTTCTTAATCCGAACGCCATAGATGCAAGCGTGGGAACGGGAATAATAGGTAAACCGTGAGAGAAAGCTAATCCCTTTGCCATCCCTAACCCGATCCGTAACCCCGTAAATGAACCTGGGCCAATACTAATCGAAATTGCATTTAATTTAGAGATTGTTTTCCCACTTTTCTCTAATGCTTCTTGAATGAATCCCGGTAATACTTCAGCATGTTTTCTGTGAATTTGTTTTTCAACCAAACTTAAAATGATTCCTTTTTCAACCACAGCAACACCACAGATTGATGATGAGGATTCAATGGCTAAGATTAAATTAATCTTCATAATTCAATCCTAGAATGGAAATTGTCCTATGGGAGGCATTGGTCTCATTCCTTGAAAATTTGAGTGTAATAATTTTGGGTGGTAAAATTTCCTGAATGATATTGGCCCATTCAATTAATGTAATTCCATCATCTGGCATTAAAAAAACTTCTCCGCCAATATTTAAGAAATCGTTAGGATTTTCAAGACGATAGCAATCAATATGGTATAATTTATAAAGGGTACCATCATATTCTGACACCAGTTTAAATGTGGGTGATCCCACCCGTTCAATTACACCCAAAGCTTTGGCAAATCCTTGGGTAAAAGTTGTTTTTCCCGTTCCCAAGTTTCCAATTAATGCCACAACAGAACCGACGGGAATTTTATGGGCGAGTTTATGCGCTAAAGTATGGGTTTCTTCAATGGAATGACATTCAACAAGCATCAACCACGCCCTTTCATGATAGCCACAGGAACCATCATTTCTTCCATTGAAATACCGCCATGCTGGAACGAATTTTTAAATTTGGTTTGATATTTATGAGCTTGATTTGGGTAAACGAAATATATATCATCCTTTGCTACAAGATAACTGGGTTGTGGACCTAATGAAGGTAAACGATATTTTTCAGGTTCTTTAATCACCAAAGCATTTTTTTCTTTTGTATTCAGATTTCGACCATATTTATAGCGAACCCCTGTGGATGCTTCCCGATCTGCAGATACCATCACATGATGTTGAACACGAATGCTACCATGGTCACTTGTTAAAATAACTGTAAAATTGTTTTCGCTTAATTTTTTCAACACCTTTAGCAACCACGAATGTTCCAGCCACGATTTTACGGCAGTTCGATACCCCGATTCATCCGGGACCATTTCTTTCAATACATCCGATTGAGAGCTCTTGTGGGCTAAGATATCCACAAAATTCACCACCAATGCCAATACATCCTGTTGAATATAATCCTTAATACGATTCTGAAATTTTATTCCTTCATCTACAGCCCAAATTTTATGATAATGAAGAGTTTTATTTTGTAATCCATGTCGATTTAATTGGTCTTGAAGAAAATGTTTTTCATGTCGATTTAAACTTGTTGCATGGGTTTCCATATCTCTGGCTTGTTCGGGATATTTCCTGATCATTTCATCCGGAAATAAGCCACAAAAAATGGCATTCCGTGAATAAGGCGTAGCTGTTGGCAGTAATGAAAATTTGTAATCCACATCAATATTAAAAAACGGATCTAATAATGACATTATAGATTTGAATTGGTCATGTCGCATACAATCCACAACCAAAAGGCAAACTTTTTCACCCTTGTCTAATATTGGTTTAACATATTTAGAAAATACATCAACAGAAAGCGTGGGGCGATGGTCTGTTTGCATCCAATTCACATAATTTGATTCAATAAAATGGACAAATTCACGATTGCAAGATGTAATCTGTTCCACTAAAATCGATCCTAACCCCGTGTCTTTATACGTATCAAATTTTATTTGCCAGTCGACCAAACGATTGTAGAGTTCCCACCAATCATTGTGATCTAATTTATCTCGTAATCGTTCTTCAATTTTCTGAAATTCTTTTAAATAATCACTGGTGGCCTTTTCCGATTGAAGTTTGATCTGTTCCAGCGTTTGCTTACACGCCATAAATATTTGGCTTGGGTTTACTGGTTTAATCAGGAATTGTTCAATTTGGCCTGTAATTGCTTCATCCATGAGCCATTCATCTTCAGTCTTTGTAATCATAATCACTGGCATAGATGAACGAATTTTTTTCAATTCTGCCAAGGTTTCTAATCCATCCATACCTGGCATAGACTGATCTAATAAAACCAAGTCAAAATCATTCTGCCCTGCAAGAGCGATTGCATCTTGCCCATTGGCAACTTGAGTTAAAGAATACCCCTTATCTTCAAGAAATAAAATATGGGGTTTTAGGTGATGAATCTCATCATCAACCCAAAGGATATGTCCGCGTGAATTTTGCATAAAAAGTAGGCCTAAAAATTACAAATGAAACGATGGAGAACTGAAAAGTTCCAGTGAACAAATTTATTTCGATATCATGGTCCAGATACCGTCCCAATCTTTACCCGGAGGGTTCTCTATAAACATGGTACACCGTTTTAAATAAACGGCAGAGGGTGTTGTACTCCTGGATGTAAAATGGTCTTCCAGTTCTTCAGCCTTTTTAAATTGGATAATTGCTTCATCCCATTTTTGCTGTGTATATAGATCCATACCCTTATCGAATATATTTATTAAATCCAGAGTTGCGTCATCAACCTTCTTTTTATGTGCAACCAGTTCATAAACCTTTACCGGAATATTTTTCCCTTTTACCTTTACCACATCTAAAAATCGGAAAATAAATTCATCCTTAGCTTTTTCATAAATATTCTCGCCAACAAAATTGTATATACCATACTGCTTTGCAGACGACTCCAGACGAGCAGCAAGATTTACTGTATCGCCCATCATGGTATAATTCATGCGCATTTCAGACCCCATATTCCCCGTAACCAGTTTCCCACAATTCAATCCAATCCTATGACGCATTGAATGAACAGTTTCAGGCCAATCCGGTTCACTTGCCCATTTTTTTCTTAAATCATCTAAAGCGTCTTGCATTCCCAAAGCGGTGATGCAGGATTTTATCTCATGATTCTCAACGGGTGCAGGTGCACCGTAAAATGCAACAATGGCATCCCCAATATATTTATCCAACGTTCCTTCGTTTTCTAGAATAACCTTGGACATGACTGTTAGATACTCGTTCATGAGTGCCACCATTCGCTCCGGCTCAAGTGCTTCAGAAAAAGTGGAGAAATTTTCGATATCGGAAAAAAATGCTGTATGATATCCTTCAACACCTCCCAGTTTTGGTGCTTGTTTTTCTTCATACATTTTATCCAAAACTTCAGGTGAAATGTATGTTCCAAATGTTTCTCTTAAGAATTTTTTATCATTCTGTTCGTGTAAAAACTGGAAAATAATATTACTGGCATACGTGAGCATAAGTCCAGCAAGAGGCGCTACAATTGGTACCATGTAAGATTCTCCCGGTCCTGGAAGCGCAACTTGGAGGTGATCATATAATTTATCATATAACGCATTCGGTAAAATGTTTGCTAATGTCGATTTCCAAAACCACCAGTAATCATTGGCAAATAAGCCCATAGCAAAAGCATAATACAAAACGCCTTCAGAAAAAATAATGATCCCTGCACTAATTGGATGAAGATCAACTTTCGTTAACAGCACATATGCTAACAAACATAATAAAAAAATCAGAATAATATTTGCCATTGGATAGGGAGCGCCTTCAATCATATAGCGTGTCGTTTTTCCACCAAAAACTTTTATATAATTTCCATGAAGCATCGTTTGGATGGCATTTGCATGTGTTTCCATTCCAGGCGTCAATTGACTCAAATCCAAATAATTATAGAAAGGGGTGGATTTAACATCATGGAGGACTTCAACCGAAACACCCAGAATAACAATCTTGTTATAAAATGGTGTTTGAGTAATATCGAATTCAGATCCTAACCCTAACATAACCATCATTTCATTTCTCTCTGCTTCATCTTCAATGGCTAGAACCCATCCCGGGATTTGCCCGGGGAGGAATTGGCTCATCCAATCAATATCTTCCGGTAGATCATAATCCTGAGTATCCAAGATCTGGGAAAAAGAATATCTTGGAAAAGTGCCCCAGGGTCTTGTATCGGCCCTACCCGGTATTTTATACCCAGAAGGTGGTCCATAATAATTCACAAGAAAATTATTCGTTCGACCATAAGATAAAATTTTCAATGGTCCAAAATTCCACATCAAACTATCTGCATTAAAGGATGGAACGGCATCATCGGAAATATCACGAAATGCTTTTACACATTTTACTCCCAATGTTAAATAAGCCACATCCGGATCGTGGGGCATATATCCAGCGATGCTGTATTGTCGGGAAAATCCATCAATGTCCAGCATGTCATTAATCAACCCCGTTTCAGGGTTAACTTCCATAATCTCTGGAACTGGATATGCAATGTAGTTTGGTGGAATCCGAGTTGGTTCTCTCACCATTTTCACATCCATGACAATCTTCGTGCCATTCTCTTGAGCTCTTTGAATTGCTTCGGCTAGAATTATATCACCATGCCCCGGTAGATACTGCTGGAATTCTGATGGTAAACTCCCACTAACGCTTCTTAAATATTCTGATCTTGCATCAGGAGAATCGAATTGAATGTCAAATGCAATGACCTTCGCACCCGCTTTTGAAAGATTATCAACGACTTTCGCCCAAATATCACCACGTGGATAAGGCCAGGGTACTTTATTATCTTTTAGTATCCGCCAGGTTTCATCATCCACCTCTACTAATACAATATCCGTCCCTAAATTAATAATAGTTGAATCACTGGCGCGCCATCCAGTTAAAGGACCGCGAACAGTATGAAACCGATAGTCATATGTTTTAAGTTCCAGAAAATCGAAAACACCTACCCAATGTAAGAAACAGGTCGCACATATTGCGCCTAGAGTTAACCCTAAATCTATTGAGTGAGCCTTAAGAAACTTCTTAATGGAATCGATCAAAATCTATATCCAAGAGTCATATAAAATCCTGAATTATTAACACTCCAATTTTCATTGGCTTCATCGATAGTCCCATCATTGTCATTATCTGAATTATCAGTCTTATATTTATTAATATCATTCATTCGAATTGAACTGTTGATACTTAGGGTCAATTTATCCAAAATATCGTAATCCCCACCAATTTTCCCACCGTACAGTTTAATAGATGAATCTCCTGTCTCACCATTGGTCATAAAATCTAATCCACCTCGCACTCTCAATTTATTCTGAAATAAAGAATATTGTGCAGTACTATTCATGGATGTCCAATTAGTTTCATCTTTTTGAGGTAAATTCAACGAATCAAGAGATGGAATCAATAATTTAGTAGAATTGAAGGACATTGTTGTTCTTAATGGGATTTGAAAACGAGAAGAAATAGTTATCGAAAAAGATTGGGTTTCGGTCTTTTGGAACAGAAAATCATTTCTTCTCTCGCTAGCCAGGTTGTCTGAATAAGAGATAAAATTTGCATTGATCGATGTTGTGGTCGTTAGTTTACCAAAATTCCCAGGAATATTAACCGATGCCATTACATTTAAACCACGTGAATCTTCTCTTCTATCAGATAAAAGATTTCCATAACTATCTATATCCACAGAATCGATGCTATTATTTCTTCCAATGGATTGGATATTCATTACAATTGAAGGAGCACCAGATCCCGGGACTAAGGTGGTATTAAAGGAAATTGTATTAGTCTTTACAGGATTTGCTACTGTTTCTGATAAATTATTATCCTTGTATTTATACCCAACCACCATCATGAGGCGCCTGCCTAAGGCAGATAACCTGTCATTAATAATAAATTCTCGAGTATTATTGGTAAGATAGGGATTCCCAAAACTTTTATACTCTGACCCAATTTGTCGGTATTCAACAAGGAGATTATTAAAGGAATAATTCCCCTTCATCCTAAAATAAAATGCTGAGGCAGGCATATTAATAATTGCTCGAAAAGGATTTTCATTAAACTCATTAGGATCAATAGGAAGAATGGGAGTCATATAACGTGGATGTATGGTAAAAATATTCTCATACTTTTCAATGTTTTCACCAAGAGTCAAAATATCATATTTCTCCATAATTAGACCATCACTTAATGTATCCATCATAAGGTCCAATGAATCCGAATTGGCAATCCCCGCCCATATATTGGTATTGGTTAAACTCATATTCCAAGCAAACTGGAAAAGTAATTTCCGGTTATCAAGCGCTGTCTCTAGATCAAAACCGAATGCCAGGTTTTCCTTTGGTGTCCCATTATTCCAATTTTTTGTGGGTATGATCAATGTATCTCCATGCCTGGCAAGAGAATCAACAAACTGTTTGTATGAATATTCATCAAGCTTGTAATTGGAATATAGAGTTGTATCCATTTTAAAAAGACTTGAGCCTGGTGCTGTCTTATTAACACCATCTATATCATCTTTAGCCTTTAGGAAATGTATCCCGCCTTTAAAAACTTTAAACAAGGAAAGTGCCAGCCTGCCCGCAATAACATCCTGTGGAAAGGTGTATCCGTTACGGCTCAGTTTAAAAGTGTATCGTGCTGTAGAATCAAATACAGTATCATTGGTGAGTAATTCATACGCCCCATTAACCTTATTCTGATACTGGATAGCACGGGTAAACTTCCCATTTACAAGATGGAAATCCAACCATGGCATGTCCAAATGGATGTGACGACCCTTCAACCTTTTCCCATCTAATATAAACGGTGAAATAGACGGATAAATATCTCCAAAATCCATTTTTAAATAATCTGTTATTTGGAATGATAATGTGGACCGATTTAATGGTTGGAGAAAATTTGATTCCCGATTAGTCCTTCTCATGGTATATCGTGCTTTTATCCAACTCAACTCCCCATCAATTTTTCCAGAATATTCATTTTCATTGATTGTAATACTGGATGCAGTACTGGAAGACGATTTAGCATTCAATGACCCCTTATACCTAAAGGATTCCGAAATATTTGTCATGGGTTTATTAACATTAAAAGACCATTCCACAGGAGTAATATCAACACCAAAAGTTGTTTTGAATAATAATTGAATCGTATGGAACCCAACATTCAATTTCCCATCTGGGACTAATGATAGAACATCGCCAGAAATAATTGAATGGCTTGTTAAATCTTGCCCATCTAACAGCACCTTATAATCCGATTGATCAACCAGTGGTGCATTAAATAATGATGCAGAAATTACTATTTCGTCTTGTCGGTTTAATGATCCATCTTCTGGTGATAAAATCAATATATCTGCATCAACATATTGACCTGATAATTTTCGTTTTTTCCCACTTTGTCCACTCACTAGTAAATCATTCTCATTTTTCTGTATTTCGCGAGTAACATTTATTTGCAATGGATTAGAAAATGGATCGGACATAATTGGTAACGAAACTTGACCTCCATCAAATCTATTTATAATTGTTACATATTCGATTCCCGGTTCCGTTACTCTGTTTCCCTGAATAACTCCTACCCAAGAACCTCCTTCATAATTCATTGGAATTTCTTGAAAACTCAATTCACCCTTTATTCTATAAAATAGTAGCCCAGAAACGATCGGTTCATCTATAAACATTAATTGGGATATAATAACGTCATGCCCCTCAAATACATTTCCAGGATTGGTATGAAAATAGAGTTCATTGGATTGAGGAAATGCTCTGCAAATAAAATACAGAAATGACGTCAGGAATATTTTCCGTAAAACAGGGTTTCCCATAGGGATATTTTATTGGTTTTTAAGGGGAAAATAATTGATTATTGATATTCAATAATCAATACTTTTTGTTCACCATTTGGACCTTCAAGATAGATCCGAATCAGAGAGGAACCTTCTTGATCATCGCTGGGATCATCAGGAATTGAATTGGGGTCTGTTTCTTCAATGCTAGTTTGTCCATCTGGGGTTGATGAACCTGTCATACCTTCAGTTACATCAACGGCTTGACCCGTTTCAATATTGACCAAACCAATTATTCCTTCAATCCCTAATATTTGGTCTCCGGTGATTGGATCGGTAATCATCCAAAAATCAGTGCCTTTTACGGATGCCACAGATGTGGGAGTTTGAATTACAAAATCTGAATTTTGTTTGGTGATAGTTGCACGAATTGTTCCAGAATCCATATTGATTTTTTTAGAGATACTTGCTGCGGTCCGTTGCCCGGTAATGACGACTTCAGAATTTTCTTTAATTTTTAAAGTCGATTTATCATCAATAAAAATTATGGCAGCAAACCCAGATTTTCCCGTGCGTATCTTATCACCATCAGAAAGGATTGTTCCTGGATTAAGATCTAGATAATTTTTTGAACCAATCTTCATTAATTCAACATCACCTTTTACTTTTGTTGTGACAGCAATCTTATCGCCATAAGAAATTGACAATACAATTGAAATCAGTAGAATGAATTTAAAATATTTCATTATTCCACACCCACTGATTGAATTTGGTAATTATTACTTAATATTTGGTTGAGTAAATAGTTCACACTTGTTTCATCAACCGTAATCCCATTTATCTCGATCTGCCCGGTTGGATTGAAACCTTGAAACTCATTTCCTACTCCGAAAAAAGCATTAAACTGATCTTCACCTAAAACTTGTTGCAACATTAATAATAACGGATTTGTTACAGTACCAGTTGTTTCCACATTTCCCGCAGTTCCAATTTTAAAGGCAAATATCGAAGACGGCATTTCTTCGGCCCCAGAGGTAGTTGGGAGAGTCATCATCACTTGCCATCCATATATTTTCCCTTCTTCAAGAGGAAATGCTCCGCTAAATGGGTACTGAAAACTGTTTATATTATCTATTAAATACCAAGACTCATTTTGGTTCAAAGGTAATACACGTTGGTCATCAATTGCATCTTCTAATGAACTATGGACCACTGGGTCATATTCTGCTACACGAATAAAAGTGTTACATCCAGCACATGGCTGTGAGAACCATTGAAATATTGGGAAAGTGGTATAAACTACATTATCAAGAGTATCAGCCAATACTCCACCTGGATACTCGAGACTAATTGATACAGGTGACTGAACAACAATTGTTTTAGCGTCTGATGCCAAAATTTGGCCACTTACAGATTGAATCTGAATTTCAAATGTATACTCTCCATCTGCAATTTTTCCACTTGCAAGTATACTTTGTAAGATTGCGTCAACTTGTGAAGGATCCAGACGATCGACTACTTGGCCTGTAATTTGAATACTATTTGGTGGCGACGCCATATCATAAATTGTAGTTGTTTCTGATGATATATCCCGGTTATCCAATATAACAGGAGCTTTGAGATCAAATGGATCCGTCACAATTTCAATTATTGTGGATGGTGAACTTATTCCCAATGAAGGAGATACCAATGAAGCCCTGAACCGAATCCTAACAGGCACCGGATATTCATCCGAAGTTAATTGATATCTAAATATTTGTACATTCGTACCACCTGTATTTAAATCAAAACTGCTAACATAATATGTTGCATATTCATAAATATCGCCTGATAGCATTACATTTTGTGCATCAACAGGACGAATGACTGCCAGAATAATTATTACAAATGTGATATATTTCTTTAGTTGTCTCATAGTTCCTATTTACAATACCTAAGTTAATTTAACCTAGAATTCTAGACGTAAACAAAGAAAAAAGAAAGATTGTGGCATTGGTCACAATTCTTAAAAGAGAAAAAAAAGCCTCGATAAATCGAGGCTTTTTTAAATGTTCCCGGCAACGTCCTACTCTCCCACGCTGGTCTCCCGCGCAGTACCATCGGCGCTGAAGGGCTTAACTACCGAGTTCGAAATGGGATCGGGTGTTTCCCCAACGCTATAGCCACCGGAAAAAATATTTTGGAAATTGGGCCAAGATCATATGCAAGAATAATAGCTTGATAAAGCCTTTCGGCTAATTAGTACTACTCGGCTGAATGCATTGCTGCACTTACACCTGTAGCCTATCGACGTTGTAGTCTCCAACGAGCCTTATTAC
>JAPYRR010000045.1 GCA_029936885.1 Fidelibacterota bacterium
CGGTTCATATTTACTCCTCGGTTAGTGTCATGAGCCCGGTTTCCGGGTGCTCTCAAATTCATCCATTCTTTGTTGAAAATCTTTCAGGTTCTTGGCTTGTAACAGATGGCTTATTTTAATGTTTTCTGCTAAGGTGATGGTGGGTTTTTCGCCATAATCATGCCCGGGATAGATCCGAATATTTTCTGGTAGTGTTAATAGTTTATTGTAAACGGAATCATATAGGTCTTCTAAACTGCTTTTTGCGCTAATTACTCGCCCTGTTCGACCCACAAATAAAGTATCGCCGGTGAATAAAATGGGGTCAAGCTGATAACAAATAGAATCATAATAATGTCCGGGTGTATGGATTGACAAAAAAGTCATTTCACCAATTTTTAGCGATTGATTCTGGTTAACATTTTTGAATGATTTTCCACGATTGATTTGGTTGGAGTCAGGATGACCAATGACCATCATATTCGGGAATGCTTCCAAATACTGATCCAAATATGCTATATGATCACCATGAGTGTGTGTGATGAGTAGAGCAGTTAATCTACCGCGAATAAATTGGGAAACATGTCTAAGTTCCACTGAAGCATCAAGAATCACCTGAGCCCCAGTTCGACTGCATGTAATGATATACATAAAGTTTTTATCATATCCACCTAGGATGGAACGAATTGAGAAATCTGTCGTTGGAGTCATGAATTATTGATAGATGAGTTGTTAAAATTCTGTAATTTTCTAATGGTGAACATACAAATAAAGATAGATTATTCTATTGATCAGATTTAAAAAGGATTACATAATATGCAAAAAAGACAATTAGCATGGTATCTTATTTTTGGTGGGCTGGCAATCGTTCTTTTGTCATTCGTAACCACGATACTGTTATTCATAGGGAATCATCCTCTTCTGGGATTAGCTTTAGTTGCCATTGGAGTAGGCGTATTTCTATTGGCATTCGAAGCAAAAGAATCCGAATAGACTAATTTAATTTCTTTTATTAAATATATAATTAACAAGGAACAGAATATGAAATATGGGATTATTCCATTTTTATTTATTTTTATAATTAGCTGTGGATCAAAAACTGACAAAACTGGAGTCTCTAAATTATCCACATTTCAGGATACAACCTCCTATGTCTTGGGGGCTGATATAGGTGAAAATCTAAAACGACAACAAATTGAAATTGATTTTGATGTATTTATGGGTGGATTCACTGACGGTTATGAAACAGGTGTTATTCAACTAGATAATACCCAACGCAGAAACGCGATGATGGCCCTCCAAAAATACATTAAAGAAAAATCACAGGAAGCGGGAAAAAATAACCTCCTAGCCGCAGATGATTTTTTAGAAAAAAACAAAACCAAAAATTCGGACATTAAAGAAACGCCTACTGGACTTCAATATAGAGTTCTTCAAGAAGGAGAAGGCACTTCTCCAGGATTAAATGATCGTGTAATGGTCCATTATGCTGGTCGCCTTATTGACGGATCAGAATTTGATAGTTCAATTGAGCGGGGTGAGCCTTCTTCCTTTGGGTTAACCCAAGTTATCAAAGGATGGACAGAAGGATTACAACTCATGAAAGTTGGCTCAAAGTTTGAATTTTTTATTCATCCCAAATTGGGATATGGGTCTCGTCAAAAACCAAATATTCCTGCAAATAGCTTGTTGATTTTTGAAGTTGAATTATTGGAAATCGTTGGTAAATAAAGTTTAACAAATCATGAATAAAAAAGGGGCAGAAATGCCCCTTTTTTATTATGTACCCCGAACAGGACTCCCCGCCTGCACGTTATTCCGGCGGGCAGGGAACCTGCTATTTAGTACCCCGAACAGGGCTCGAACCTGTGACCCTCTGCTTAGAAGGCAGATGCTCTATCCAGCTGAGCTACCGGGGCATTCAAACTTTTTCAATAAATTCCCAGGAGCGATGCTAGAAGCTGCCTGTCCGCCTATTGGCGGGAGCTACCGGAGTTTTCATGTTAAAATAATGCGCGTGAAGTTACCAAGATGATTGTTTTCGTCATTTAAAAAAAACACTGAAAAACAGATAAAATTTCTCGTCGAGCGTCCGTCGAGAAATTTCTTGACAGTTACCGACCAGATGTTGTACACTCTCCGTCGAGAGGATTAGAGATTATTCTCAATCCACTACCAAAAAACAAACCAAAACTAACATTGGAGGTCTGAAATGGCTGAAACAGTAGCCAATACTGGCGTATCAAAAGAAAAAGGATATTTATATTACCTGGGTAAAGATGGGAACGTATGGCGTTCACAAATGGCCCGTGCTGGAAAAGGTGGCGGTAATGCAGAAAAAGTTGCTGACGCAGGTGTTACTCGCGCAGCGGGTTTTCTATATTATATCGACAAAAATGGTGATGTTGCTCGTTCACCTATGGCAAGAGGTCGTAAATAGTCCTTTTACTATTTTATCTAAAAAAGGCTCTCATTTGAGAGCCTTTTTTTTATTTGTATTTGGAATTAGTATTGTAAATTCTAGTGTTTGATTTGATAAGAATTCCGAGGTAAAATTAATCCATACAAAATAATTATTATGAAGAAAGTATTTATTTACATATTTATTATGCTCATGCTCGTCCCCGTTCAGGGGTCTGAGTTGCAATTGTTTGGCGACAAAAAGAAATCTGCCAATGAAAAAAAACTGACTGACCAAGATGGTCCTACATTTGTTAAATCATCTACAACCGAAACTGGACGGAAAAACATTGAATCCATTATTCATGTAAAAAGAATTCCAGAAGGGTGGGTCTTCAGGGATGAACTCCTTGCACAGTGGGAGTCCAATCTTCCAGCTGTACTATCAATTATACCTGATACTACCGTTGAGGTCATTTATCATAATGACACTCGTACAACAAAGGATGGGATTGTTCTACCTATCAAGAGAGCGTCGGTAGAGTTTCAATACACATCCAGGTTAACCCATGAACAAATCAAACTAGAATTTGTTAATGTAGATTTTATCTACAGCACCACCAATAACAATGATTCCCATTATATTCTTGAAATGATTACGAAAAAAATTAAGTTGAAGGATACTGGGTTTCCGCAATTAACATCTAGTGATATCATTAAACATAAAGTATTGATGGAATATGGGACGCCCAATGAATTTGATGGTGTTTGGCACATTTATTCGGATCTTCGATCAACATATAAAGTTCGTGAATTGGATGAAAGAAACCTGAAAGTTGAAATGAATAGTTTACAAGTTTTGAAAAAGATTGATACCGCAATTGATGAAACTTATTCTAAGCAAGGTATTGAGTATAAAAAACGAATCATGGTCCAAGGTATAGATATCTAAACTGTGATACTGTCTTATTTTAAAAGAAGGCCTTTTACAGGCCTTTTTTTATTACCCATACTTGTTGCCACCAATTTACTTGGAAATGGATTCACACCTCCCATTTCTTCCATAGAGTTTTATGGAAATACAAAAACATTGGATTATATACTTGAGCGTGAGATCCAACATCCGCTGAATATGGGGTTGGATAGTGCTCTAGCAGAATCGGACAGAAACAGATTAGAAAATTTGGGGATTTTTAGTGAAGTTACCTGGAGTTCTATCCCATTAGAGAACCAATCTGCAATATTACAATTCACGGTAGTTGAATCAATTCAAAAAACGCCACCAGGAGCTTTACCAACCTATGATGAAGAAACGGGTTGGTCACTCATGGGTGGATGGATTATCCAAAATTTTCGTGGACGAAACCAAAAAGTACAACTCGGGGGGAGTTTTGGTGGGAAGGACACATATGGGATAAACTTTGTAGACCCATGGATGTTTGGGAATCATGTGTCCCTTTCCCTCTCTTCAGGACGGTCTCTTTTTCATCATAGTTTTTTAAATAGAGAACTTGATGTTCGTTCTCTTGAATTAAATATGGGACGTTGGTTTGGAGAATCAGTGAAATCATCTGTGGGATTTGAATTGGAAAAAAAATCTTTTGCAAATAAAACAATATCAGATTCTTATTTTTACTTCTCTCCTCAAATGTCCATTAATTATGACACACGAGATGTGTATTGGAATCCCGAGAAAGGAATTCTAATAAGCCATTCTTTTTATTCCATGAATGGGATTGATCCTTCAGATCAACATTTATTAAAATGGCGACAATCCTATTCTATGTATATTAAATTAAATAAAACCGGTAAGAAATTAGTCTTAGCATTGAATGGAACAATTAACCGGAAATGGGGGGATAAAAAAGAAGTTTGGCTCAATTATTTCGGTGATTCCTATACGGTTCGTGGGTGGACATTACCAGATCAGGAATTATATAGTTCAGGACAAGAATCGTTTCGATTTGGGCATGAATCTGTTCATGGTACAGTTGAATTAAGACGTGATATCATTCCAAAACATGCCACAAAAATTGGCACAGAGTTTGGGCTCGGGGTTATTGCATTCTTGGATGTTGGACTCATTGATGAAGATTGGATAAATCTTCAAAATGGTTCACCTATGTTTGGGTCCGGTTTTGGAATAAGAATTCCAATGCCCATGGTAGATGTTTTACGAATTGACTATGGATGGGGTTATAGAAATGGCCAATGGAATTCTGGTGCTCTCCATTGGGGAGTACAGCAAAAATTTTAATTATTATTTTTTAAAGATCATCGCTTTATCAAATCGGTTTTCTTCTCCATTTCGAAGTCGAGATATATTAGAACGATGGGTATAGACAATAAAAAATGGAATCAATAAACTAAATATCAACAAAGATAGCTCTGCGGGTTCAATCCCAATAATCGGTAGAATCAGTAAAAATATTGGAAGGGAAGCACCAGCGATAATCGATCCCACAGACACATAACCTGTTAGTATTAAAGTAATCGCAAAAACAAGAATACATAGCGGTACAGCAAGAGGAAACATGGCAATAAGCATGCCGGCTAAAGTACCAACACCTTTTCCACCTTTAAATCCGGCAAAGACGGTAAAGGTATGTCCTAAAACAGCACAGAATCCACATAATATTTGAAAAAGTCCAAGATCCGGAAGTGGAGTTGCTTCATAAAACATTATGGCTAAATATGCCGTTGGAAGCCATCCCTTGAATACATCAATTACAACCACAACTAATGCAGGTTTCCAACCCAATACTCTGAATACGTTTGTGCCGCCTGCATTACCACTGCCATGGTCACGAATATCTATACCTCTTGTTATTCGTCCCATTATTATACTGGTAGGGAAAGATCCAATAATATAACTGGCAAACAGAATCAGAATTAAAATAAAACTTGGATTATTCATTCAGATCATCCTTTAAAGATTGGATGGCAATAACCAATGCTCTTGGGCCCGCATGTACGCCCAGAGCAGGTCCGATCTCGGTAGAGATTACTTTTTCTGCACCCAAAGATTCAAAATAGGTTTGTGCTTTTTCTGCGAGTTCTGGTGCATTGCCATGAGCGAGTCCAACACGATAAGGTCCATCCGGTAATTTTGAAGAAACAAATTTTACCAATTTTTCAGCTTTATTTTTGGAACCAAATGTTTTGCCAACTGGGATGATTCCAGTCTTGGCGAAAGAAAGAATTGGATTGATTCGAAATAAATTGGCTATCTTTTTTTTATTTGCAGATAGACGTCCACCTTTTACTACATAGTCCAGAGTATTCAATCCAATATAAATTATTGTGTTGTCAACAGCTTGGTGAGTGATCTTCAAAATCTCTTCTTTTGTCTTCCCAGCTTTGACTGCTTCAGCTGTTCGAAATGCTATCAATCCGATACCAATGGAGCCATTCTGGGAATCGATCAAATCTATGGGTAAATCATTTGTATCTCCAGCTGCCAGCGTAGCAGACTGAAGAGTTCCACTCACCGCCCCCGGAATATGGATCGAGATTGCATTTTTGTAATGGCCTGTTAAAAACTGGTATTGCCTGCGAAAATCGCCTTGAGTTGGTTGGGAAGTTTGGGGATGGGTTGGATGGGTCTGTAGTTGATTCCAGAATTCTTCAGATGTAATGGTCACTTTATCCACATGGTGCTCATCCCCGAAATTTAAACGTACGGGTACCATGTGGATATTGAATTCCTCAATGATATCTTCAGGAAGGTCACATCCGGAATCCACTACAATGGCTATCTCCTCATGGCTGCCATGTGCATCTTTTTGCTGTTTAAGCATATCGTCTGCTTTTTCACCACTTAAGGTGCCATATTCGTGTCCTAATGTAAAAACAGCCTGCGGGTCATTTGTATGGATGTGGATCTTCGCTTTCTTTTTAGAACCGGCAAGAACGATGCTGCTGCCAAGGTTCATTAATTGTTTCTTGAGTTTGATTCGATCAATATTATTTCCTGCTACAAGACATTCGGTACAATATCGAAATTCATCGGACAGTTCTACTTCAAAATTTTCTACGGGTTCAGCAATGGCGGATGTATCTACAATATCTATTTCGCCCTTATTTATAAAATGGTTGATTCCTTCCAGAAAATCAACAAATCCTTGTGCGCCCGCATCCACCACACCATATTTTTTTAAGATAGCTAATTTTTCAGGTGTTTTTCGTAAGGAATCTTTTGCCTGTTCAAGTGCAAAGTTCAGAATCTTGACAAAATCTTCATTTTTTTCGTGAATGTTTTTTACTGAATCAGCCCAATCTGCGATGACAGAAAGAATCGTACCCTCTATTGGTTCAGACAATGCATCATATGAATACTCTTTTGCCACGGTAATGGCCTGAGAAAACCGCTTCGGAGTCAGTCTCTTAAAAGACCCAATACCATCTGCAAACCCCACAAAAAATTGAGCCAGTATTGATCCTGAATTTCCCCGAGCCCCATTAAGAGAAGCATCAGCAATGGCGTCCGCAACCTTAAAAACTCGTTTGTTATTATTGGATTTTATTTCTTCAGAAATAGTGGCCAGGGTGAAGGCCATGTTCGTGCCTGTATCGCCGTCGGGGACTGGAAATACATTAATCTTATTGAGGTAATCCTTTCGGGTGATAACGTGATTGACCCCAGCGTGGATTGCTCGGTGAAGTCGTGGACCATCAATGTATTTGATCTGCATTAGATCAATTAAGGTAGAGGATTTTTCTCAGGAGCAAGCATACCGCCAGAAATAATTGTTTTGAGTCCTTCTTCCACAGACATCCCAGTTGGTACAGCATCCTCTTGGGGAATCATGAGAAAAAAGCCAGAAGTAGGATTCGGTGTTGTGGGAACAAATAAATGATAATAAGGAACACCATCATTGGTTTTTGATTCACCGCTGATAAATGCCATGGTCCAAAGTCCAACACGTGGATATTGAATATAAACTGCACCTTGAAAAGCGTCAGAAGTCCCTTTTGTAAAGGTGTCTGTAATTTGTTTTAAGGTAGAATAAATTGTACTAACTAAGGGAACTCGTTTTACAATATTCTCTCCAATATTAAATATTTTCCTACCAAGAAAATTTGTAACAATTACGCCTAGGGAAAAAATGAGAACTAACGTTAATAAAATCCCTAACCCTGGAACTTCAATCCCGAATTTATTAAGAATCGGTTTCGACATTTCATCCAAAGTATTAAATAAAAATTTTAGAAGAAAATAGGTTAGGAAAAGTGGGAATGCACTTGCTATTCCAGCAAAAAGTTTTGATCGAATGTTTTGTGTTATTGAGTACATAAGTTATTGAATTTAATTTATTATTAGTGTGAATTAATAAGGTTAGATGCTAGAGTCTTACATCGACACCCTCATGTTCAAGAAGGATCATTTTTGTATCTAAACCGCCTCCGTAACCTCCTAATGTGCCATTTGTTGCCAATATTCGATGACATGGAATAAAGATTGCAATTGGGTTATTCGCATTAGCTGATCCTGCTGCTCGCGAAGCTTTTTGATTTCCAGCACGACGAGCAATCTCTTGATAAGAGACAGTTTTACCAAAGGGAACTTTTGCCACCTCAAGTAAAGCTTTTTTATAAAACGGTGGCATTTTTAAATCTAATGGGACTGAAAATGTTTTCCGGGTTCCCTCAAAATACTCTTGTAGCTCTTTTAAGGCTTTTTTGAGAATTGGAGAATATTGATGAAAGGGTGTTTTCTTCTCTTGGTAATCCACATCATTCGCCAAATGTAGGCGGAATACACCTTTAGCATTGGTTCGGATACCTAAAGTACCGATGGGTGTTTCTATGGTAGCAAATTCATTCATTTAGGTTTACAAGCACTGCGCCAAGAATGACGAAACCGCCCCCAAATATAGCAAGAATAGATAATCTTTCATCTAGGATAATCCAACCTAGGATCGATGCAAGAACAGGTGGGAAAAAAGCGATATAGGAGATTTGTGAAATTGATATTTGGGGAAAAAGCCAAAAATAAATATACCATGCTATTAGAGACCCAAATATGGTGAGATATCCTAAAGCAAAAATATTATAATTACTCCAGACCATTTGTTGGTCTTTTTCAAATATAAATGAAACAAAAAGTAAAATGATTCCTGCCATAATTTGGCTCACTGCATTTAGATGAAGTGAAGAAACTACCTCCGAATGCTTTTTTAGATAAACATTGGGATAAACTGCTATTACCACTGCTAACATAACCATTAAGATACCAAAACCAACATGGTCGCCTTCAAACTTTAGGCTTTCCTTTAAAATGAGCAATACACCCAAAGTCCCTAACAATAAACTTATAATTTTCCTTTTTGTAAATAATTCATTCGGAAGCATAAAATAGGTAAAAACTGCAACACAAAGTGGAAATCCTGCCCATATAATTGATGATAAGCTAGAGTAAATAAATTGGGTAGCCCAATAAGTCAATCCATAGGCAATGGTAAGATTCATTATTCCAAATTGGATATATAGACGAATATGCAGGGGGTGGGTAGGTACTCTCTCTTTTTTATAAAAAATAATACACCATAAGATAATCCCTGAAACAAAAAAACGAAATCCAGATCCAAAAAACGGAGGGGTTCCTTCAATCAAACTTTTTTTCAGGATTATCCAGGTTGTACCCCAAATGAAGCACAAAATTGCGTAATTGATTAGTACTTTTGATTTCATAAAAAAATCGCCCCGTCCTTTGATAATTTCAGGATTCGGGGCGATAAGAATGTTTTAAAATAATAATGCTGCTTTAATTATTCGACCCCATTTTTATGACTACAGGGCTAGCGACAAAAATACTGGAATAGGTTCCAATAATGACACCGATAATCATAGCAAAAGCGAAAGTATGAATGACTTCTCCCCCTACAAGATAAAGAATCAATACAACAAATAAAGTCGTTAAGGATGTAATAATAGTCCGGCTCAAAGATTGATTAATGCTTTCATTGATCACGGATGAGATGGTTGCATTTTTTAACCCTTTCAAATTCTCGCGTATACGATCAAAGATAACAATGGTATCGTTTAATGAATACCCTACAATTGTCAGAAATGCGGCGATTATTGCAAGAGAAATCTCAAGATCTAGTAGAGAAAAAATACCAAGAGTAATTAATATATCATGGCCTAATGCAGCAATAGCACCCACTGCAAATTTGAATTCAAATCTGATTGAGATGTAAATCAAGATTAGAGCCAAAGCACTGAAGATTGCCATAATAGCATCCCCACTCAATTCCGCACCAATTTTGGGTCCAACTTTTTCTATGGATAGAATAAACTCAGATTTATTATCGGGAACCAGTACCGGAAATATTTCCGCCATTTTTTCCACAAACAAATGAGCAAATTGTTCTGGCTCATCATCCAGACTTGGGAGACGAACTGCAACATTCGATTCGTCACCAAAATGCTTTATTTCTGCATGGCTAAAATCGAATGTTTGGCCATCAATGCTAACCATAGCTAAAGAAGACCGGATTTCATTGATGTCCACAGGCTCAGTGTAATTCACAGCGACCATAGTACCACCTTTAAAATCGATACTCAATTTGGGTCCACCGTTCATAACGATAGATGCAATACCTAACACAATGAGTGCAATTGATAAAATTCCGGCTTTACCGGTTTGTGCCATAAAATCGATATGTGTTTCTTTAATAATTCTCATGTTAAATACTCAAAGTTGTCAGCCCTTTTCGGGACGTATATGCGTTAAAAATTGTTCGCGTAACAAATACTGCAGTGAACATAGAGATTAGAATACCCCAGAATAGAACAGTAGCGAATCCTTTAATTGGACCTGTACCAAACTGATATAGAACTAAAGATGCAATCAATGTTGTAACATTAGCATCAATAATGGTTGTTAAGGCGCGATCATATCCTGCATCGATAGCAGCTTTCGGCGTTTTACCTTTTCTAAGTTCTTCGCGAATTCTTTCAAAAATAATGACATTTGCATCAATGGACATCCCAACAGTTAATATGAGACCGGCAATACCTGGTAAAGTAAGTGTGGCTTGTAATGAAGCCAACACAGCCAGTACAAGTAGGATATTCCAAATCAATGCAAAATCTGCTACGATCCCGGCCATTTTATAATAAACTAACATAAATATGAGGACCAAAGCCAACCCGAAAATAACAGCTTGGGTGCCTTGTGCAATTGAATCAGCTCCAAGACTTGGACCTACAATTCGTTCTTCAATAATATTGACAGGTGCAGGTAAAGCACCAGCTCTAAGAATAATAGCAAGATCTTTTGCTTCATTCATACTCCCAAAACCTTCAATCTGTGTTCTGCCACCGGGGATTTTTTCCCGGATAGAAGGCGCCATATGTACTTTTTTATCTAGAACGATAGCAATCCTTTCACCAATATTTGCACCTGTTACACGTGCCCATGTTCTTGAACCATCATTATTCATAGATAGGGACACCACTGACTGACCTGCAGATCCACCACCGAGAGTCCCGAGATCAGCTCGAGCTTCTTCTACAACTCCACCCGTTAGTTCAGGTGTATTTTCTAAATAATATAGTCGATAAAATTTATCTTGAACTGTGGAACCAGTGAGCACTTGAGAATCATTACTAAAAACAAATTGTCCATTTGCATTTTTCAATTTTGATTGTACTTCCGGTTTCTCCAATAATTTTTTAAGGGCGTAAACATTCTTTTCCTGAACACCCATATCTCCACCCAATGCAGCCAGTAAACTGGAGAAAGGTGCATCAGCAAAAATGTCTGTGCTCGTATCATCTGCTAATTCACCAGATGTTGGTTCTTCTTCACTAAAGAGTTCAGATACTGTTTTGATCCCATCCTTATCTTTTTCTTCTTTAGCTGATTTTTCTTCTACTTTAGTTTGTCCAGTTCCAGCCAAATCTTTCAATTCTTTTTCATCGGTGGTTTCTCTTAAAACCTCATCCAATTGAGCAATTATTTCATTTGTGACAGCACCATTTTTAACAAGGTAGAACTCAAGAAGTGCCGTGCTTTGAAGTAAGGCCCGGGCCCGTTTGGAATCCTGAATACCTGCCAATTCAACAACGATACGATGTTTGCCTTGTTTTTGAATGGTGGGTTCTGCGACTCCAAATTGATCCACTCTATTTTGTAGAATTTCCAAGACTCGATTAATCGCATCGTCTGCTTCATCTTTTAGAGCCGTCATAATATCATCGAGAGAAGAACCATATTGATGATAATAACGAGATAGTTTGACACCATCTGCTTTCACATCTTGTTCGAATACAGTAAAGAAATCCACATCAGGCGCCATCGATTTCTCTTTGGCAGAATTGAGAATATTTTCAAGTCGATCATCTTTAATTGCGGCGAGGTTACCCATGAGGGTAGGAATGTCTGCTTCGAGAACAATATACATTCCGCCTTTTAAATCAAGACCCTGTTTAATAATTCTGGATTCAATAATTTCAAGATCCCCTGAAACGCGGAGTTCTTCTTTTTCGTCGGTAGTCATGTTCTGATATTGCCATGTTGGCATGAGGGCATAAATTGCCCACGCAAGAATGACAC